>JAFGRF010000393.1 GCA_016935295.1 Caldifarciminota bacterium
ATTCTCAACCTCAACCTAATCCCTCGAGCTCAACCTCAACCTTGACCTCTGCCTGGTCTGCGGAATCGGTGTAATCTGTGGATAAGATTCCTTCCTCAACCTCAACCTTGACCTCAACCTCTTCTGATTCCTGGGACCTCGTCATCCGCCCTCACCGCAAGTGGTTCGACCTCAAGCTGGGCGAGCTCTGGCGCTATCGGGACCTGGTCATGCTCTTCGTCCGCCGAGATTTCGTCTCTCATTACAAACAGACGATCCTTGGCCCGCTCTGGTTCGTAATTCAACCGCTGCTCACCACGATCACCTACACCTTTGTGTTCGGCAGGATTGCCAGGCTCCCCACCGACGGCCTTCCCCAGTTCCTCTTCTACATGTCCGGTACGATTATCTGGACCTACTTCGCAAACTGCCTCACTACCACGTCGGAAACCTTCATCCATAATGCAGGCCTCTTTGGCAAGGTCTACTTCCCGCGACTGGCGGTGCCGGTTTCTGTGTTGATTTCCAAGCTCGTCGCCTTCAGTATCCAGTTCGCCTTTTTTCTGGCCTTCATGGGTTTCTTCGCCCTGCAAGGTTCGCGCATCCACCCTAACTGGTGGATTCTCGCTACCCCTCTGTTCCTCCTGATGATGGCCGGCCTTGGTCTTGGTTTCGGCATCATCGTTTCGGCTATGACCACCAAGTACCGCGACCTCAAGTTCCTGGTCCACTTCGGCGTCCAGCTTTTGATGTACGCGACTCCGGTCGTATACTCCACTTCATCCATCCCGGCTCGATTCCTGCCGTTCATCAAGGCAAACCCGATGACTTCGGTCATCGAGGCGTTCCGGTACGCCTTCCTCGGCGGCGGGACACCCAGCATCGGCGGGCTTGCCTACAGTTTCGCTTTCATGGTGGTCATCGTGGCGCTTGGCGCGATTATCTTCCACCGCGTCGAAGCGACGTTTATGGACACAGTCTGATGACAAGGTTAAGGCTAAGGTTAAGGTTAAGCTCTGAGAGGAGAACCGAGCAAAGGGCTCGGGACAAGACACCGGTTGCGACATCGGGGACAACGGTACGAGCAGCCTTACAGACAACGTGGGGAATCGCGTGCGCTGTGACAGGTGAGGTCGCGGGCGGGGCTACGGGTCGGGTGAACTGGTCTGTGACCCCGGCCGCTACCTGCCCCGTTCCTGACCGGATAGCCGGTCAGACCACGGACAAGGGACTCCGGCAGGCGACGTCGCAGACGGCCCTTCAGATGGTGTACGAGATTGCCTTCCCGACAAAGGACCAGACGACGGTCCAGACAACTTCGCAGACGATTCGGGAGGCAATCCCCCGGGCGGGGGTGCCATTTGCCGCCCTCCAGCCTAAAGCCCCAAGCCCCAAGCAGTTAGGCCGAAAAGGCGGTTCGGGCAAATGATACAAACTTGTACCATTGCGGCTCACCGTCCGTTCTCACCCTCAGCCTTTGCCTTCACCTCTACCTCTACCTCTACCTCTGCCTTTACCTCTACCTCTACCCCTACCTCAGCCTCCTTCCAGCCCTCAACCTCAACCTTGGCCTCAACCTTTTCCATCCATGCCTGACACTGTCATTTCCGTCGAACACCTGTCCAAAGCCTACCGGCTTGGCAAGATTGGCTCCGGGACGCTCCGCGACGACATGAAGGTCTGGTGGGCGAAGGTCCACGGCAAACCCAATCCTCTGGCCAAAATCGGCCAGCATGACCCGTCCTCCGTCCCCGGTCCCCGGTCATCCGTCTCCCGTCGCTCCGAGAGTGAGACCATCTGGGCACTTGAGGATGTCAGCTTCGAGGTCAAACAGGGTGAGATACTCGGCATCATCGGCGGCAACGGAGCAGGCAAGAGCACCCTGCTGAAGATTATTTCGCAGATAACTGCCCCGACCAGTGGCTGCATCAAGGCCAAAGGCCGAGTCGGCAGTCTGCTGGAAGTCGGCACCGGCTTTCATCCCGAGTTGACGGGCCGCGAGAACATCTACCTGAATGGCGCCATCCTCGGCATGAAGAGGGCGGAGGTCGACCGCAAGTTCGATGAGATTGTGGCCTTTTCGGAGGTGGGGCAGTTCATTGATACGCCGGTCAAGCGCTACTCCAGCGGAATGTACGTGCGACTGGCATTTGCGGTTGCCGCTCACTTGGACCCGGAAATCCTGCTTGTTGATGAGGTTCTGGCGGTCGGCGACGCTGCGTTCCAGAGGAAATGTCTGGGCAAGATGGGTGATGTCGCCAAAGGTGGTCGGACCGTCCTGTTCGTCAGCCATAACATGGCCAGTGTCAACAACCTGTGCAACCGGGGAGTGCTTGTAACTTCCGGCCGTGTCGAGATGTCCGGGCCTGTTGAGGATGTGACCCGGCACTATCTGCAATCAGCCAACCCGGAGTCGGTCTTACAGGGGATTCTCCCGGTTTCCTCCTCCGACGGGGCGCTCGAAATCCGAACAGTGGAGATATGCCACACGTCGGGCCACACGGCCGGCTGCGTGCAGAGCGGAGACGACGTCACAATCCAGACCACACTTTGCTGCCGAAAACCGGTTCCGGGCTTCGGGCTGCAGTTCGCGATAAGGGACGAGGCCAACAACCGCATAGCGGTGCTCAACAGCACGTACGCTGGGACCGAGTTGGACCTGAAGCCCGGCGACTATACCATTTCTTGCCGCATTCCCGAGTTTCCGCTCGTGCCGGGAGCGTACGTCATAGAGTCCTCGGCAAGGAAGTACAGGGAAACGCTCGTCAGCGTGCCCATCGCTGTCAAACTGAGCGTGGAGGCCGGGGACTTCTACGGAACCGGACAGCTCCCCCCCCGGCGTTGGTGGGGAATATGCCTTATGCGTCAGGTATGGAAGGTCGGGCAGACAACCTGCGAGCAGCGCGTTGACTGAGGACTCCGGATGTACCGGACTCCTTGCCACTGTCAATCCGCGAGAGGCAATCTCGGTGCAACAGAGCAGCGCGTCCCCCACCGGGCTACTGCCGGGACTGAAGCGCTGGTGTTGCACAGGACGCTAGAACGCGAGATGGGCTGATGCGTATCCACACGCCCGAAGTCCGGCGCGAACAGGATGTCGTTAAGATCACGGCGCAGGTGGAGCAGGCCGGCTCCAGCAGGTACCTGTGGTACTCGGTTCCCCAGGAGTATGAGCAGTATCTAACCACCAACAGGCTTGATGCGTTCGTCGTCGGCTTGCTCGTGACGGCAATGAAGAACAACGAGGACATGTATGTTGATGGGGCAATGTCCGAGAAGCTGTTCTACAACATCACTTCCTACTACATGAGAGTGCTTGAGGTTGTCAACCCGTCGCTCCGCCGTGTCAGGATTATTCCAGAGGAGCTGGACAGTTCTGCCAACAAGCGTGGCGCAGGCGTAGCCACAGGGTTCTCCGGCGGGGTCGACTCCTTCTGTGTTCTGGCCGACCATCTCTCGGACGCGGTACCGGCCGGGTACAGGGTGACGCATCTTCTTTTCCACAACGTGGGGTCGCACGGAAGGGGAGGCCGGAGGTTATTCGAGGAGCGGTTTGCCGGAATCCTCCCGGCTGCCAGAGAGCTTGGGCTGCCGCTGTTGAAGGTCGACTCCAACCTCGAAGAGTTCTTCTCCGATCCGACGCTGGGCTATATGCTGACCCACGTTCCCAGGGGCGTTTCCGCAGCCCTGACACTGCAAGGGCTCATCGGCCGGTATTTCTACGCGTCGGGCTATAGATACCAAGACTGCAGGATCGCCGAATCAGACAGCCTGGCCTTTGCAGATCCTGTTGCAGTCCCACTACTATCGACAGAGGTCACCGAGTGCATTCCAACCGGGAGTCAGTATTCCCGGGTCGAGAAGACTGAGCGTATCTCCGACATGCCGATCACTCATCGGTATCTTGACGTATGCGTCGACTCGTTGGCGGCCGGCAACTGCTCGAAATGCTGGAAGTGCAATCGGACAATGCTGACACTTGAGATTCTCGGGAAGTTGGACAAGTACAGGAAGGTATTCGACCTCAACATCTATCGCCGGAACCGAACGCGGTTCATGGGCGAGGTGTTGTCGGGCCACGACCCCTTTTTCAAAGAGATGATCGACAGGGCGAACGAGCTTGGATGGCACTTCCCTGATACCGCGCGGCTTTGGAGAACACGGCACTGGCTCGCCGGCATCCCAACGCGGGCCATTCCGTCCTCGCTACGGGGGTTCACACGCGCGGCCGACTACTATCTCAAGCGTGCATGGCGTCTGGTGCTTTCCAAGGACTTCGTGCCTTCTCTTAAGGTCGCATTGACCGGCAGATACGTCATCACCTATTGGTGGTATGATGAGAGAAAAGGGCGCAACTTCGGAGATGCACTGAATCCATTGCTTATCAGCGCGCTGTCCGGCAGGAAAGTAGTCCACGCGAGAAGCGTAAAGAATCTTGCCAGGAGACCCGTGCACTATGTCATCGGCAGTGTCCTGAGTCACATCAACACCCCACACGCGGTCGTGTGGGGCAGCGGGTTCATTGACTCCGGGGCCAGCTTGAACACACGACCAAGGAGGGTGCTGGCGGTGCGGGGTCCGCTCACTCGGGCGAAGCTGCTGGAGTTTGGTGTGGAGTGCCCGGAGGTGTACGGAGACCCTGCCCTGCTCTGTCCTTTGCTGTTCAGGCCCAGTCTGGTTAGACGCTACTCGCTGGGCATTGTACCGCACTACATCGACAGAAGCAGTCCTTTGCTCGAGAGGTTCCGCCGGATGGCCGGCGTCACGGTCATTGACGTGGCGGACGCTCCCGAGGACGTAATTCGCAAAATTACCGAGTGCGAAGTGATAGCGTCAAGTTCCCTCCACGGATTGATAGTCGCCGATGCCTATGGCATCCCATCGATATGGACCCGATCATGGGGGAAGCTCCATGGTGACGACTTCAAGTTCCATGACTACTTCATGTCTGTAGGAAGAAACGACGAAGCTCCGATAGTCCTGGCGCAGGGCACTACAGCAGACGATATTCTTTCGGCGTGCAGGAAGTACAGCATCAAGATAGACTTGGACAGACTGCTGAAGACCTGTCCCTTTCCGGCCGGCAGACGGCTTGCTGCCGGCCGTCGTAGGACAATGGCCCGCGAAGCGGAATCAGCCAAAGAGGGTAGTCCCCTGGATGGTGTTCTACATGCAGGTTAGCGTCGTAGTCCCAGTCTGGAATGCTGTGGACTATGTCCGCGAGGCCGTGGGATCGGCCCTTGCGCAACCGGAGACCGACGAGGTGATTCTGGTCGAAGACGGTTCACCGGACAATAGCCTTGAGGTCTGCAGCCAACTGGCAAGCGAGTACCCAAAGGTCCGCCTGCTGCGCCACTGGGACGGGAAGAACCACGGCGCATCCGCCAGTCGGAATCTCGGTATGGCGAATGCCACGGCCGACTACATTGCTTTTCTCGACGCTGACGACTGGTACCTGCCAGGTCGTTTTGCAGAAGCCAAACGTGCGTTCATGGCCGACACGGAATGCGATGGCGTCTACGAGGCAGTGGGAATTCACTTCGAGGATGAGCGTGGCAGAGAGCGCTGGCTGGCATCGCCCATGGCCGAACTGAGGGTCACGTCGCTGAAGAGGACCGTACCGCCGGACGAGCTGTTCAGAGTGCTGTCCATGGGTGGTTCAGGCCATGTCCACCTGGATGGTCTCGTGCTGAAGCGGCCGGTGTTGGACAGACGTCTGATGATGAACGAAGCACTCAGGTCTGGTGAAGATACCGACTTCGTACTGCGGGTCGCGGCAGTGAGCAGGCTGCGGCCCGGCAGACTGACCGAACCGGTTGCTGTGAGGCGCGTGCATGAGGGGAATCGAATCTCCGCGCCGCAATCCGCAGCGCGCCTGTACAGAAGCAAGACGAAAACGCGCATGGCAGTCTACCGATGGTGCAGAGACAACGGTCTAGAGGAGCAACGACATCTCGCACTCGCGCGGGTGCTTTGGGAGTGCGCCGAGAAGGAACCGTGGGGCATTAAGCAGAAACCGAGGCTGTCGGAGGCAGCGACAACGGCAGCGAGGCTGGCCTCGCTCGCATGGAAATATCCTGACGTTGTCCTGGACGGCACCTACAGGCACAAAGTGCTTAGGGCAATCCGAGGAGCTGC
This sequence comes from Caldifarciminota bacterium, assembly GCA_016935295.1. Classification (GTDB taxonomy): domain Bacteria; phylum Hydrothermota; class Tepidihabitantia; order Tepidihabitantales; family Tepidihabitantaceae; genus UBA2258. The sequence goes on from JAFGRF010000393.1 coordinate 6,118, forward strand.
CAGGAGCGCAAGGTCGGTGATCAAGGCTCGATGATGGCCCAAATGCAGGTCAGTGTCGTCATTCCTGTCTACAATGCCGGGAGCTTCGTTGCGCAGGCCGTGGAATCCGCGCTTCATCAACCGGAGACGGGTGAGGTGATTCTGGTAGAAGACGGTTCACCCGACAACGGCCTTCAGGTCTGCCGGCAACTGGCAGACACGTACCCGAAGGTAAGCCTGCTGCGCCACGCTGACGGAAAGAACCGTGGCGCAGCCGCCAGTTGGAATCTCGGGATAGTGAGCGCCATGGCCGACTACATCGCTTTTCTCGGCGCAGATGACTGGTACCTGCCTGGGCGCTTTGAGGAGGCCAAACGTGTGTTCGCGGCCGACCCCGAATGCGATGGCGTCTATGAAGCAATAGGAATCCACTTCGAGGATGAGCGCGGGCGAGAGCGCTGGCTGGCGTCCGCCATGGCTGAACTCAGGGTGACATCCCTGAAGAGGATCGTCCCGCCGGAAAACCTGTTCAGAGCACTGGCCATGGGTGGCTCAGGCCATATCAGCTTGAATGGTCTGGTGCTCAGGCGATCAGTGTTGGACAAACGCCTGATGATGAAAGAGGCACTCAGACTTCATCAGGATACCGATTTCGTCTTGCGGGTAGCTGCTGTCTGCAGGTTGCGGCCCGGTAGACTGACCGAACCGGTCGCCGTGCGACGCGTGCACGAGGGGAATCGGATTTCCGCGCCACGGACCGCAATGAGTCTGTACAGAAGCAAGACCAAGATGCGGCTGGGAGTCTATCGGTGGTGCAGGGAGAATGGTCTTGAAGAGCAACGACAGCTCGCGCTCAAGCGCGTGCTTCAGGAATGCGCCGAGAAGGAGCCATGGGGCATTAAACTGGAATCGCGACTGCCAGAGGCAGCCACAACGGCAGCCAGGCTGGTTTCGCTCGCATGGGAGTACCCAGACGTTATTCTGGACAGCACTTACAGGGACAGATTGCTTCGGGCCGTCCGGCGCGCTGCCAGGAGTGCGCTGTCGGTCAGCAAGGTTTGATGGAGAACCACTTGCAGATCAGTGTTATCATGCCCGTCTACAATGCCGCCAGCTTCGTGGCGCAGGCCGTGGAGTCCACGCTGCAGCAGCCCGAGACCGGCGAGGTGCTGCTGGTCGAAGACGGTTCATCCGACAACAGCCTTGAGGTCTGCCGGCAACTGGCGGACGAGTACCCGAAGGTCCGCCTGCTGCGTCATGCTGACGGAAAGAACCATGGTGCCGGCGCAAGCCGCAATCTCGGGATGCAAAGCGCCCGCTTTGACTGGATTGCCTTCCTCGACGCGGACGACTTCTTTCTGCCGGGCAGGTTCTCTGTGGCGCAAGATCTGCTGCGGAGGGACCCCGCTGCCGAGGGAGTATATGAGGCGGCTGGGTATCACGTGGACAGTGAAGCGGGACTAGCCCGCTGGACCAAGGCGGGCAAGCCTCTTGAGCGGCTGATTACTATGTCAAGGCCAGTGCGCCCGGAGGTTTTATGGGATACCCTCATGACTGATGGGGGCTATTTCCACCTCGATGCGCTTGTGCTGAAGAAAAGTGTCCTCGCGAGGTCGGGGTACATGGCCGAAGGGCTACGTCTGCATCAGGATACCGACTTCATCATGCGCGTCGCGATGACTGCAAGGCTGTTGCCGGGCGGGCTAGACGAACCTGTAGTCATGGTGAGGGTCCATGATCACAATCGGATAACGGCGCCTCGGTCTGCAAGGAAGAAGTATGATGACCGAATGCGCTTCTGGATGACGCTGTACAACTGGTGCGGGGTGAAGCATCAACGTCCAAATCAGATTAGAATAATGGACTGGGTGATCCGCGAGACCATCGATACGAGACGGGCCGGCCGGATTCTGAGGCGGGCGGTGCCGGAACGTGCACTCAGGTTGGCCCAGCTTCTAAGGTTGTCCTTGAGGTACCCCAGGGTGGCGCTTGAGCCAAGATTTCGGCAATCGGCTCAGGCCCAGGTGCTGCCGACGAGGCGCGGAGTCGTTCGGAGGCAGAGTTCTTGAGGATTCTCGTCGGGACGCTGTACTGCGGCGAGAACGAGCTGCCGGAGTGCGTAGCGTCGATCGAACGTCAGACGTACCGCAATTTCAGTCACGAAGTGTTCTCGTACCTCCCGGACAAAGCCGCTCACGAGGCGCTGTATGGGAGGTTCATGAGTCACGCGGACCGGTTCGACCTGCTGGTTAAGGTCGACGCGGACATGGTATTGGTCCGTGATGACTTCTTTCAGCGCGTCGTCGACACGTTCACTGCGCACCCGGAGCTCAAGCTGCTTGGCACCGCCGTACACGACTTCTTTAGCGACCAGCTAGTCCAGGGGCTAAACGCATACCGGCGCGGCATCGAGTGGGCGGCCGACGGGCTCTTCACCGACGCCGTGTCTTTCGGGGACAGCGAGGTACTCTTTGACACAGACGATCTCGCGCCGGCCGCGTATCACTGCCCTAATCCTTCCGACCTCCAGAGTTTTCACTATGGGGTGCATCGCGCTCTGAAGGTCGTACAGCCGCGATGCCAGGTCAAGCGCCGAATCGATGCGATCGGGCACTGGGCGACACTCGAGAGAATCTGGGCGAATTTCCTCAGGCGCAAAGACCTTAGAATCGGCCTCGCCGCACTCGGGGCGGAACTGACTTTCCTCGGACGGTTCAGAGTTGATGACCTCAACTACTCTGGTCCGGTTCTTGATAGAGCCCTTCGCAGATACGCAAGCTTCAGTGTTGAGAAACTCATATCGGAGGTGAAGAGGCTCAGAATGCTGAATTTCGGATGGCTGCCGGGCCGTAGCCGCCGAGACGCGCTTCGCTATCTGCGCGGCGGCGATCTGCTGGACCGGGCAGCGCTGCGCGAACTGGCGAGTGGCATCTCATGGCGTACCGTGGCTGGCACGGCAAGCATCCCGTGGCATGTCGTGGCCCGACGCATTGCCCCTCGCCGCACCAGCAAATGAGAATACTCGCCATCACGGATCTCTATCCGCCGTACCATATGGGGGGACTTGGTCTTCGGGTGAAGGGAATTGTGGACCGGCTGCGAAGACACGGCCATGACATCGTTGTAGTCACCACAAGGCCCCCTCGCGGAGTGACTAGTCGGCCGATCTCGGAAGAGCGTGTTTTCAGGAGGCTCGCGCGGGAGGATGAACCAGCGGGCAGGGCGAAGAGGATGTTGGATGAGATCAAAGACGTCATGTTCATCAAGCGGAAGGTCGAGTCGTACCGTCCCGACCTCATCTATCTTCTGCACATTTGTGACCTCTCCAAGACCATGGTTCCGTACCTTGCCGAGTGCGGTATTCCCATAGTGTACGACGAGGGCTCAATCGGTATGTCCTTTGCCTACAACCATCATGGCACATGGTTCAATTTCGCCAAGGGCAGACCCTTGTCGAGGGCCAAAGTCTTCCTGAAGCCGATTCTGGTTACGGCCTGCTGCGCGGTAAGTGGTGGTGCACTCAAGAAGAAGTGGGTGTGGCCGGCGAACATGCGGGGCTACTTCAATAGCGAACGGGGCCGTCAGAACACCAAGGCTGCGGGTGTCCCTGTAGACGGCAGCACGGTCATATACTCCGGTTTGGACACCGAGTTGTTCAGGTTTGCTCCCAGAACAGCCGTCGGATCTCCCCCGAGGATTCTGCTGCCCGGGAGGTTCGAGCCGAACAAGAGCCAGCGTGACGCGATCCGTCTCTTGGCGTCGCTGCACCGGAGAGGCATTGCCGCGCGACTTGCTCTTCTCGGGCACGTCTGGGACCAGTCCTACTTGCAGGCACTCGAGAAGGACATTCGCGACCTGCAGTTGGCGGAGTTCGTTCAAGTACAGCCCTCCATGGCCAGCTACGAAGATCTACCTTCGATCTACCAGCAAGCCGACTTCTGCTTCTTCCCGAGCCTCCACAAGTCCGGTCTGTCTCGAGTGCCGCTGGAGGCAATGGCCAGTGGCTGCGTGGTCATCTCATACGGCAACGAGGGCTCGGACGAGACTATCAGGAACGGCGAGAACGGCTATCTCATCCCTGAGGGTGATGTCGAATCCGCTGCCAACCTGGTGAGTGACCTGGTCGCGCAACCCGATACGTTCCGCAAGGTGACCGAGAATGCCCGTGCTCTGATTGAGAGCCGGCATTCGCTGGAGCCGTACGTGGACAAGATCGAGGCCTTTCTGCTCGAGGCGGTCGGCCAATGACGGGAGACGGCAGACGGGGGACGGGGCTGTGACGAAAGACAAGGGGACGGCACCCTTGGTCAGCATCTGCTGTGCCACCTACAACCACGAGAAGTACCTTGTCCAGGCGCTGGATTCGTTCCTGATGCAGAAGGTCAGTTTCCCCATCGAGATCGTCATCGGCGATGACTGCTCGACCGACAGTACACCCCGGATTGTGCAGGACTACGCCGGGCGGTTCCCGGAACTCTTCAGGGTGATAGCTTCGGATGCGAATGTCGGCGTGTCGCAGAACGGATTCCGGATTCGGGCGGCGGCAAGAGGGAAGTACATCGCCTTGTGCGAGGGCGACGACTACTGGACTGACCCGGAGAAGCTCCAGAAACAGGTGGATTTCCTCGAAAAGAACCCCGATTTCACAGTGGCCAGTCACTGGGTCGACAACGTGGGTGATTCGGGCGAGCTGCTTGAGAAACAGGTTTTCACCGGCGAGAAGTGTCCGGAGGTGTTCGGGGTGGAGCAAGCGATTCGGGGTACGCCGACCCACATGAACTCCTGGGTATTCCGGACCAGTGCGCTGCGAGCCATCCCGCAGCCTAAGATGGATCTTGTGCTCAGGCTGCCTGCGCACGACGAGCCATTGCTGCTGCTGCTTCTGGTGCAAGGCAAGGGCTTCTGTTTTCCTGAGAAGATGGGTGCTTGGCGCCATCACGCCGGCGGCTACTGGACGCCGCGTACCGAGCTGAACCGGCGTTTCGCCTTGCTGCAGTACTTCTATTCACTTCCGATGCTGCTCAACGGCGAAGTCGGCATGACGTACCGTATTGCGGTCGCGAATCAGGTCAAGTGGGGTGAAGAGAGATTGGCGTGGGCAGTTGTACACGGTTCCGGGCCCTTTGCCGCGTTCAAGTTGCAGCGGATGATGAACGAGAGCGAGCTGGTGCCGGGCGGCCGAGGCGCGGCGGTGCTGGGCTTGGCAGCGCGGCGTGCGGCCCGGGATATAGTCACCTACCCAAGGGTACTAGGTGGTCGCGCGCTACGCAGCATGGGGCTGCGTTGAAGGATGGGAAGACGGATGACCGGTGACGAAGGACTGAGGATGAAGGACGGAGGACCGAGGACCGATGACCGAGGATCCGGGGCTCAACCTTTGCCTCCACCTCAGCCTTGTCTGCCGACCGACGACCGAGGACCGGTGACTGATGACGAAGGACTGAGGATGAAGGACAGAGGACGGAGGACGGAGGACCGGTATCTCAATCTCAACCACTGCCTCTCGGCAGGTTAAGGTCAAGGCTAAGGTTAAGGTGAACACATGAGGCCGTCTGAATCTCAACCTCAACTTGAACCTCAACCTGTCTGCCCGTCTCCACCTTCACCTCTACCTCTACCTTCCTCCTCCATTCCCGGCGCCCGCGTCGGGCTGCAGCGGCTGGCTGAGCCTGTCTACGTAACTCGCCCCTTTCTGCCACCGATTGAGGAGTTTGCGGCCGGGCTGGGGGAAATATGGGACAGTCGCTGGCTGACAAACAATGGCCCGCTGCTACAGCGGTTCACCGGCCGGTTGAGCCGCTACCTCGAAACTGACAACGTCTGTCTGTTCAACAACGGGACCCTGGCGCTGCAGCTTGGCCTGCAGGGGCTGAAGATTTCGGGGGAAGTGATAACCACTCCGTTCACTTTTGTCGCTACTACCCATGCGCTCTACTGGAACAAGCTCGAGCCCGTCTTCGTGGACATCGAGCCGGACTACTACACGCTCGACCCGGAGAAAGTCGAAGCCGCAATCACTCCCCGGACTTCGGCTATCCTGGCTGTTCACGTGTTCGGCTATCCCTGCAAGTTGAAGGAACTGGCAGACGTCGCCCGGCGGCACGGCGTCAAACTTGTCTACGACGCCGCGCACGCCTTTGGGGTGGAAGTCGACGGCAGGTCCATCGCCCATTACGGCGACATGAGCATGTTCAGCTTCCACGCGACCAAGCTCTATCACTCGATAGAAGGCGGAATGCTGACCTTCCAGGACGCCGGGCTCAAGCAGAAGCTCGACTACCTGAGGAACTTCGGTTTCAAGAACGAGGTGAAGGTGGTGATGCCCGGCACCAACGCCAAGATGAACGAAATGCAGGCGTTGATGGGCATGCTGGTTCTGAAGCATCTGGACGAACTGGTTGAGAAGGGACGCGCGACCGAGAAGGTTTATCGGGAGAGACTGGCCGACGTGCCGGGCATCCGCATCCCGCCGCCTCTGCCGGCCGGTATTCGCTACAACTACGGGTATATGCCGATAGAGGTCGATGAAGCGGAATTCGGGATGAACCGGGACCGTCTCTACCGGGAGTTGAAGAGGCTCAACGTCCACGCGCGGAGGTACTTCTATCCGCTGGTGCCGGACTTCGAGTGCTACCGGGACGTCCGGACCGGCGACCCGCTGGTTGTGGCGAGACGGGTGGCCGGGAGGATCCTGACCCTGCCGACCTATCACGAACTACCGGATGAAACAGTGGAGAGAATCTGTCGCTACATCGGCGAGCTGCAGACAACGGCGGTTTCCGAAACATGAAACTCGGCATAATGCAACCCTACTTCTTCCCGTACCTGGGGTACTTCGACCTCATCTACCGCACCGACCGCTGGGTCGTGTTCGATACGGCGCAGTACATCAGGCACGGATGGGTCAACCGGAACCGGATTCTGCACCCGAGTTCCGGCTGGCAGTACATCACTGCTCCGCTCAGGCAGCACCACCGCGACACCCCGATTTCTGGTGTCCTCGTCAAGGAAGGCAGAGACTGGCGCGACCGGGTGTGCGGTCAACTGGTGCACTACAAGAAGAA
>JAFGRF010000394.1 GCA_016935295.1 Caldifarciminota bacterium
GTCCGACAACATCAAGAAATACGAAGACCGCTTCGGCAAGATAAAGCTCCACGGCAAAGAAGAAGAGATCGCCCGCAACATGGGGTTCTGACCGCGCCAGAGGCGCGATAAGTCCGAATTCCGAGGTCAGAATGACGAATTCCCGAACGCGGGCAAACGACGAGCAGCCTCCACTGGCCCTGCCGAACCGCACGCTGCTTGAACGGCTGGGGGAGATCGCAGACCACCTTGGCACCCGCTCGTTCCTTGTCGGCGGCCCGGTTCGGGACCTGATTCTCGGCCGCCCAAGTCCCGACCTCGACGTCGCGGTCGAGGTAGGGACACGCGAGTTTGGCGCCGCGGTCGCCAAGGAGCTCGGCGGCCGCTTCGTCTTCCACAGCCGCTTCCTTACCGGAACGGTCCTCTTCGACCGGCCAATCGCCGATCGCCAGCCGCCCGTGGCCAATCCCTCGTCCCCCGCCCCCCGCCCCGCGCCCCTCTCCCACATCGACATCACGCAGACCCGCGCCGAAACCTACGAGCGGCCCGCTGTCCTGCCCGCCGTTCGGCCGGCCAGCATCGTAGGCGACCTCGGCCGCCGGGACTTCACCATCAACGCGATGGCGATGGAGATAACGCCCGGCTCGTTCGGCACTTTCATCGACCCGTTCGACGGCCGCGACGACATAGCCCAGCGTCGGGTGAGGATACTCCACGCCCGCAGCTTCATTGACGACCCGACCCGCATCTTCCGCTGTATCCGTTTCGCCACCCGGCTGGGATTCACCACCGAACCACGGACCCGCGAACTCATGCACTCGGCGGTGAAGGAGCGACTTCCCGCTTTCCTGACACCGGAGCGGGTTCTGTACGAACTGCGGCTCATCTGCGCCGAGCCGGGAGTAGTGCCCATGGTCAGAACACTCGTCCGGGAGAAGGTATTGAAGGCGGCCTGGCGCTGGACCCCGCCGGCCGGATTCCTGCCTGGGTTTGCCCGTTTGGCCGCCATTCATCCTTCATCCCTTTCCACTTCATCCCTTCTCTTCATCTACTGGCTGAGCGTGTTGCCGGTTACCGACCGGTTCCCGATTCGCAAAGAGGAAAGGGACGCAGCCGAAGCGGTCGCGGGGTTCGGAAGACTGAGACCCAGACTCAAGCACAAGCTCAAACCGAGCGCGGCCTACAAGGCGCTCCGCTCCCTGCCTGAGAAGGCGCTGCAGATATCTGCCGCGCTGGAAACGAAGACCGTGAGCGCGAACATCCGGGCTTTCCTGGACAGCTATCGCAAAGTGCGCATTGCCACGACCGGTGCCGACCTGCGTGGGGCCGGGCTAGTACCGGGCCCGGCGTACCGGAAGATACTGGATGAGTTGCTTTTTGCGCGCCTCGACGGTAGAATCCGCACCGTGACAGAAGAGCGCAGAATGCTGGCGAGGCTGATGCGGCGGCTTGGGACACGGGCCACCAAAACCTGATGTTTGATATCCAGGGCCTTGTTCTATCCGCGCCGGCGATCTTGTTCGGGCTCACGATTCACGAGTTCAGCCATGGCTGGGTTGCCTGGCAGCTCGGCGACCCGACCGCCAAGATGATGGGGCGTCTCACACTGAACCCGCTCAAACACCTCGACCCTATCGGTACCATCGCCCTCTTCCTGTTCCGCTTCGGCTGGGCCAAGCCGGTGCCCATCGACCCGCGCAACTTCCGGCACCCGACCCGCGACATGGCCATATCGTCGTTGGCCGGCCCGGGCGCGAACCTGGCCACGGCGGCAGTCGCCGGCATCATCCTGCGCGTGTTCTACCTGTTCCACATCGGCGGCTTCGTCACGATACTGCTCAGCTACTTCGTGCTCTTCAACCTCATTCTCTGCTTCTTCAACCTGATACCGATACCGCCGCTTGACGGCTCGCGCCTGGTGCTGCACTTGCTGCCGCCGCGCCTCGCGGCGAGCTACGCCCGGCTCGAACGCTACGGGTTCATGATTCTCATCGCGGTCATCTTCCTGGGGCAGTTCTCCGGCATCAATATCCTGTGGCTCTACATGAACCCGTTGCTGCGAATATTCAGCCTGCTCTTTGTCGGTCGTGCGATAGTCTGACATGCCGGCAAGACGCGCCTCCGGCAGGAAGAAGTCCGGTCGCGGGACGCGCACCGCGCTCGTAATCGCCGCCGCCATCCTGGTGCTGTTCACCTTCGCCAGCCTCATCTTTCACTACTTCGTGAACCGGCCGCAGAGCACCAACTACTGCGGTCCGCTCGGATACTGGCTGGCGCACGGCCTCGACATGCTGTTCGGCTGGTCCAGCCTGTTCGGCCCGATCCTGCTGGCCATGCTCGGTATTCTCTACCTGCGCCGCGGCAAACCGTGGCGCCCGTTCACGGGCGCGCTGGTCTGGACTGCCTGCCTGTCAACGCTGGCCGCTCTGGTGTCGTACCAGTTCCGCATGCAGCCCAACCTTGCGGGCGTCGTCGGAGGCTGGTTTGCCGGCATACTGCTGCTGGGGCTCGGGTTCGGTGCGTACGCGGTTCCGGCACTGACCCTGCTCTGGGGCCAGAACATCTGGCGGAAGCGGCCGGCCGGGCCGGACCTGACGCAGTCCGGCTTCGTGCTGCTGCTCGGCCTCTACCTTGACCTGTTCCTCGCGTACTTCGGCGGTCGCTGGTCCCTGACCGGCCCGCTACCGAGAGCCGTGCCTTACCCTATCGGCGGCAAGGCGGGGCTCGGAATCGTCCACGGCCTCGAGAAACTCGTCGGGCCGGCAGGGACTCTCATCATCCTCATCGGCACATTTCTCATCGTCCTCGCCCTGTTCACGAAACTGCGCGTACCGGAACTGGGCTGGCTCCGTGCCATCCTCGCCGCGCTCTTCGCGCGTCCCAAGCGCAAGCCCGAACAGAAGCCGCTGATCGCGGCCCCGAGCCTCGACCGGCAAGCCGCAGCGGCCGCCGAAGCAGCAGGCCCCAAACCGCAGCCTGAAAGCCCCATGGCAAGCCCGGGCCCACCGGCGTCCGACGAGTCTGACAAGTCAGACCGGCCGGAGGACCTGGAACCGGAACCCGAGGAACGCGAACCGGTGGTGGCAGTTCGTCCGGTGGAGGCACGGCGCGAACCGGAACCGGTCCAGCGGCGTCACCCGCTGAAGTTCAACCTCAATGACTTCCAGAAGCAATTCCTCGAGGCGCTCGACCAGCCGGGCGAAAAGGACCACGTGTTCAAAGACCGGAGGGAATCCGAGGCCGAAGCCCTGGTGCTGATTGACAAACTCAAGCAGTTCGGCATCGAGGGCAGGATATCCGATATCCAGTCCGGACCGATGATTACGCGGTTCGAGCTGGAGCCCGCACCCGGGGTCAAGATCCAGTCCATCTCCAGCCGGCAGGACGACATCTCGCTCGCCCTGGCGGCCGAGCGTATCCGCATCCTCGCTCCCATTCCCGGCAAGAATGCGGTCGGCATCGAGGTGCCCAACAAGGAACGCCGCACGGTCTTTCTGCGCGAGGTACTGACCAGCCAGCCGTTCCGCAACCAGAAGTCGCCGCTCGGCTTCGCCCTCGGCACCACCATCACCGGCGAGCCCTACAGCGGCGACCTGCGCACGATGCCCCACATCCTCATCGCCGGAACGACCGGTTCGGGCAAATCGGTCTGCATCAACTCGCTGATCGCGTCAATCATTTACCGTTCCGGGCCGGACTACGTCCGCTTCCTGACCATCGACCCGAAACAGCTCGAGCTGCCGGTCTACAATCCGATTCCGCACCTGCTTGGCACAACGACCATCGACCCGGACAAGGCGGTACGTGAGCTCGGCCGGGTCGTCGAGATAATGGAGGCGCGCTACGGCGAGTTCGCCAACCTCGGTGTGCGGGACATCGTCGGATACAACGAGCGGGCCGAGCAGGAGGGATTCGACCGCAAGCCCTATATCGTGGTCATCATCGACGAGCTGGCCGACCTGATGCTCCGCGCGCCCAATGAGATAGAGATGCGCATCACCCGGCTGGCCCAGATGTCGCGCGCGGTCGGCATCCACCTCGTGCTCGCGACCCAGCGGCCTTCGGTCGACGTCATCACCGGCCTCATCAAGGCCAACTTCCCCTGCCGTACCGCATTCCAGGTCGCCTCCAAGACCGACTCGCGCACGATCCTCGACATGAACGGCGCCGAGTCCCTTCTCGGCCGGGGCGACATGCTCTTCCTGCCGCCGGGCAAAGGCGAGCCGACGCGGCTCCACGGTTCGTTCGTCTCCGACCGGGCGGCCAAGCGCATTGTCGACCTCTGGGCGCGGACCTATCTCACGGAACTGCTTGCCGGTCTCGTCGAGAACCCGGCCGAGTGCGCCCGCAAGATCGTGGAGAGCGACGTCGTCGACGTGCTCTACGACCGGGAGAAGTCCGGGGTACGACGCAAACTCGACGACATGCGGACCATTCTGCCTGAGGAAGTTGTTGACAATCTGATGTCCCGCAAATACTATGAAACCCTGCCCGAGGAGAGCCCGCAGGTGCAGGCCGAGCGGAGTCGGGCGCAGGAGCAGGATCGCGAGCGCGACGAGAAGTTCGTCGAGGCCGCGCAAATCGTGGTCCGACACAGAGAGGCATCGGTTTCAATGCTACAGCGGCGTCTGGACATCGGCTGGGCGCGAGCCGGCCGGATAATTGACCAACTTGAACAGGTGGGCGTCGTCGGCCCCTATGTCGGGTCGAAGTCCCGCAAGGTGCTGGTGGACAACGAGGCCGACCTGCAGAAGGTGCTGACGGGTGAGAAGGCCCAGCCGTCATGATTGACCGCAAGACCGTTCTCAAGTGGGCCAACGAGATTGCGACGTTGATCCCCTGCCGCACCTATGAAGAAGTGCTGCACTTCATCAAGTGCAAACCCGAAGGCAAAATCGTAGCGCCCAAGCCCGAGATCAAGATCGACGACCACTGGTTCAGCATCCGGCGCCACAACGATGCGGTCAGCGGCGAGGACAACCTCGAGATCTTCGTCGGCAACAACGAGTCCGGCGACGAGTACATGGGCTACGACCGCATCGACCCCAAGTGGCACGATGCCGAGGGTAGGGATATGAAGCGCTGGGAACTTGCCCGCGCGTACATGCACCCCAAGTACCGGGGCCAGAACTATTCTTTGTTCATGGCCGAGATGGTGATGGCGCTCGCCAAGAAGAACCACGCCCGGTCGGTAGTCGCATACCCGCGCCATGTCGCCATGCTGGTCACGCTGCTGAACATGGGCTACCGCACGATGGAGGGCAACTACGACGCCACGCTCCATCGCATCCTCAAACAGGGCCGGCACTGGTACGGCAACAACACCGCCCAGCGGCGCCTGTACTACGCGCAGGAGTTCCGGCCGTTCATCCAGGACGGCAGCTTCATCATGGAAAAGCAGTGCACCTCGCACGGCCTCTGGGATTTCCTGATGGAGAAAGTCTGACGCAAGCTCCAGGCATTACGCATGACGCTGAACGCCGGGTTCTCCAGCGTCATTCTTAGAGCGTCAGGCGTCGAGCGTTCCCAGCCTGCTCGCGCCGACAATTCCGGCCTCGACACCCAACTCGGAAAAGACGATGTCCAGCTTTCGGCCCGGCAGGGCCTGAGTCCGACGGAACACCGATTTGCGGACCGCCTTGAGCAAGGGCGGGCCGATGCCGCTCACCCCGCCGCCGATGACTATCCGCTCCGGGTCGAGTAGCTCGACGGCGTTCGCCAGCGCGGTGCCGAGGTAGTCGCCGACCTCCTCGACGAGAGTAAGTGCCAGCCTGTCTCCGGCCCGCGCGGCCCGGCCGATCTCACGCATCGTTATCCCCGAAGCATCGCCCTTGGCGTATTCCAACATCAGGCTCGGGCCTTCGGGTTTCACGCCGGGGAAGAGCGAAGTCTGGTTCTTGTGGTCCCTGAGCCGCTTCAGATGCGCGCGCACTCGCTTCCGGGCCCGGTCCTCCACGTAGCGCGCCCCGACATAGCGCTCCACGCAGCCGCTGTGGCCACAGGAACACGGCAACCCGTCCGCGAAAATCGCTGTATGCCCAATCTCGCCGGCCGCGTCATTGGCGCCCAAGAGCAACCGTCCGGCCGCGATGATGCCA
>JAFGRF010000005.1 GCA_016935295.1 Caldifarciminota bacterium
AGGTCGAGGTAGAAAGGAGAAGCGGAACTGCGTCGCGGCCTCAAGCCACAAGCAACAAGCATCAACCTGGCCCAAGCTGACAGCCAGCGGCTGACCACTTCCGGCCGCTCGCCGCCGTAACGGTTGGTCCCCCTGTCCCTCGAGCTCTGGACCCCTACTCCCCCCGACTGCTGACTGGCCAACTGCCGCTGACCGCGGCAAGCCGGCCGCCTCTAACGGGACTTGACCAGCAGCAGAAACAAGATGGTTGACAGCACTGGTTTCGGTCGTAGACTTAGTCATTCGAGGAGGTAGTATGGTCAAGCGCCTGAGTCTGATCGCTGCGTTTTGCAGTGCTATCCTCGTCTCGGGCTGCGGTATCGCGCCACCCGAGACGCCAGATGCGCCGTCCGGTCCTCGCGCCGGCGACGTGGGAGCAACTTATGGTTTCACCGCGTATGCCACCGACCGGCAGAACCTGCCGCTCCGGTACCAGTTCGACTGGGGGGTCCGCGGGGAGTTGGAGTGGAGCCAGTACATGCCGGGCGGCGTGCCGGCTACCCTGTACCACGCCTGGCGGGCCGCCGGCGCCTACAAGGTGCGCGTGCGGGCCGAGAACATCGCCGGCAGACAGTCGGAGTGGTCACCGACCCACCTCATCCTCATCGGGTCACAGCAGTCCGGCTACCCGGACACCGTGCTCGCGAACATAGCGATAGGCGGTGACCCGACCGACATGGCAGTGCTCCCCAACGGCAGGTTCGCGTACGTGGCGAATCAGGTAGAGGAGTACGTCACGGTCGTCGACGTGGAGAATCGCCAGGTGGTCACGCACGTGACCTGCGGCTCGAGCCCCTACATGATCTCGGCCATGCCCGGCAACGAGTACGTCTACTCGAGCAGCGAGTGGGACGACGAGGTATCTGTCATCCGGACCAGTGACAACACGGTGATCGAGAAGATACCGGTGGGCGCCTGCCCGCACCGGCTCTGCTTCTTGCCGGACGGCAGCCGCTGCTACACGGCCAACCAGAATGACAACACGGTATCGGTAATCGGTACGTCAGCCAGGACCGTCCTTGCCAGCATCCCGGTCGGGAACATCCCGCGGGACGTGGACTGCGACGCCGACTACGTCTACACCGCCAATGTCGGGTCAACGAACCTGACCAAGATCCGCGTCTCGGACAATACCGTGGTCGCAACCATCGAGCTGGGATTCAGACCACACCGGGTGCGGGTGATGCCGGGCGGCGAGTACGTCTACGCCACCGAGTACTGGGGCCACAGGATCGCGGTCGTGCGCGCTTCTGACAACACCGTGGTCAAGACCATCCAGGCGGGCGATTGCGTTACCGGCATGTGCTTCGTGAACGGCGGCGAGTACATGTTCGTAGCCTCGGACTACGACGATGGCGCGGCGCTCGTGGTCCGGACGTCGGACAACACGATCATCGACCACATACCGACCGGGTTTGGCACCATGAGCGTGCGGACGCCCAGCGACGAGTCCTACGTCGCCTGCTCCAACCGCTACTCGCACACGCTCACGATCATCGGCCGGCGCTGACGGCGCCAGAATCTGTCGGGCCGAGGGGCCCGAGTGTCCGAACAGCATAGTGGAACAGAGCCAGCCTTGCGGCTGGCTCTGTTCCGGGAAGTCTCACGGCTGCGACGGTCCGGACTACATGGAGACGATCGGCATCGCAGCTACGAACCGCAAACCACAAGCATCAAGCTGGCCCAAACCAGCTGACAGCGAACGGCTGATTGCTACCGGCTCATCTCTGGTACCTGACTCCTCGTGCGTGCAATCGTTATTCGTCATTGGGACTTCGTCATTTTCTGCTCGTCCCTCGTCTCTCTCTCCTGCCTCCTACCGGTTCGCCGAGCCTGCTGCTCAGATGCAGCGATCAGGCCGGATTACGGGTTGCAGTCCCCAAATCCAACCGGTCGATTCCGGCATATTGACCGCAGCATCGTCGAGTTCTACAATCGAACCATGATCGAGCCGCTACCACCCGCCCCGGCGGCCACCACCCCGAGCAGGCCGTCTGAACTAAAGAAGGGGCAGTTCCCTGTCGGTCCGATTGCCCGGGTCGTGGGTCTCCTCCATACCCGGTCCGGGCGTCGAGCCGCGTTCGCGACGCTGGTGCTGTTTGCCCTGACCGCCGCCCTGGTCGGCGGCGCATTCCTCTTTCGTGCAACCGGCTACCGACACGGATATGAACTCGGACGCAAGAGCGTGGGCTACTACGAGTCCGCTGCCATCGCCGATTCGATGAAGGTCAGCGCCGGCAACGCAGTCCTGGAATCGGCCGGCATGCTGCCGGATCCGAACCAGCAGGGCTCCTGGCACGTCGCCCGCTTCCGCGTGACGCGGGCCGAGAAGCTGTGCAGCTTTGGCACCACGCAGGGCCTGGACACCATGGTCGTCGCGACCTTCACGTCACAAGAGAGCGCCACGGTAGGCAGATCGTACTACAGCGGCTCTGACGGCCGCATTCATCATGTCAACCGCTGACACCACGATAGTCTCCGCGAACGAGTCTGGGTCGGCACGCGAAGTCAGGAATTCTCCCGTCTCCCTCCGGGCGTTGTGGCATCGGTACGCCCGCAAGGCGGTGGCACCGTCTCTGTTCGTGCTGGCGGTCGGGCTGGGTCTGCTGCTGGCCAAAGCGGCCACGTACTCGCAGAGCCACGCGGCCGGGTTCGAACGGGGCCGGGCCACTGCCTTGCGCGAGCTCGGAATGTACATGGCGAAGAATGACTCGATTCGCCACGAGGGCGAACTGCAGGCCGTGCGGGTGCTCCGCAACGTGCGGTTCTTCTTCCTGGGCAGGCATTCGCGCGGGTGGTGCTTCGTGAAGTATGCCAACTCATCCGAGCCGAACTGGTCCATCGGCTGGGTGAAAGACGTGAAGTACATAGAGCCGGGCAGGGCGTACAACCTCAACCCGCGCGGCTACGTCTGGGACCGTCCGCTCCGCTAGCCCTCGCCAAACCAGCCCCGGGCCTCGCCCGGCAACCATACGTCACCGGCAGCAGGCCCGGATCTACGGCAAGGAAGGACGGCGGCCGGCCGTCGGACTGGAATGGTCCTAGTGGAGCCGCTCGAGGTAGTGGCCGGAGGCCACGTCTATCCTGATGCGGTCGCCGTTCTTGATGAACTGCGGAACCTGGACTTCCATTCCGTTCTCGATGGTGGCAGGCTTGGGTGCGGAATCAACGTCACCGTGCAACGCCGGTCCGGTGGAAGTCACGGTGACATCCGCCGTCGACGGTATGATGGCGTCGATGGGCTGTTCCCCATGGAATTCAACCTTGAGTTGGCTGCCGTCGTTGATGAACTTCTCGTACACCCCGACCATCTGCCGCGGGATTGCCACCTGCTCGAAGGTCTCGGGGTGCATGAAGTAGAGCGTATCGCCGTCCCGATAGCTGTGGGTCAGATTCACGGTCTCGACGACGACATCCTCCACCTTCGTGTCGGGGTGAAGGCGTTGCTCGGTCTGGGTCCGGGTCTGAAGGTTGCGCAGCCGCACGTGGACCGCACTCGGCAGCTTGGCGGTACCGACTTTCATTTCGGCAAGTACGATCTTGTACAACTCGCCATTGAGCGCGATACACATGCCGTTCCGCAGGTCTGATGCCTTGGTCACCTTAACAGCTCCTGAAAAAAGAGTAGCCCGAGCGACGTTGGCAGTCAAGCGCAGCCAGCGGCTCCCCCTCTAGCGGACGACCAGGACTCTTCGCAGCGCGGTGGCGCCGCGCACGCCGCTGCAGGCCACGAAGTAGACACCGGTGGAGAGATGACTCACGTCGTTGGCACCCGACCTCAGAACCATCTTTCTGCGCCCAAGGGCATTGAGCAGCGCCGGCCTCTCACCGGCCGCTGCCTCTCGGCCGGATAGAAACAGAACCTGACCAGTAAGCGTGGCGGACGGCACTGCCGGCCCGCCCTCGCCTGCGCCCGTCTCGCCGATACCGATTACGTCCTCACCGAGCACGATCTCGAACGGAACCGGCATCATCGTGGTGTTGCCGGCGTCGGTGAACGTAACCTCGAGTCGGAGCCGGATCGTATCACCCGGCTGCCCGCCGCCCGAAGCACACACGCGGAACTGGTCGGAGTTGTTGTCGACATCGCTGTGCCGCTGGACATCAGGGAACGACTTCACCGAGTCCAGCACGGTCACGAGAGTGTCGAGCGACACCAATCGGGCGCTGACGGCACAGGCCGAATCAAGCGGGTGTATGGCCTGATTGCGGATGGTGAACCAGAGATTCGCGGTCTCGCCCGGATCGAGCATACCCGTAGCGTTGCCCAGGATCGAGTCGCTGACTGCAGCCGAGACCGGACCGAAGTACACGCCGGCGATGCGGGCCAGATAGAACAGGGTCGGGACGTTCGCTTCAACCTCCTTGCGCATCAGCGCAGAGTCGTTCCAGCAGGCGTAGAACCAGGTGTCGGCCTCGATGACAAAGGAGTAGGTGAGGAACTTGTCCGCGGTATCGGAGAACCCCCAATCCGGCTGCGTGCCGTTGGCAAGGTAGAGGACGTGCGAGGCCTGACCGGTAAGAGTGTCGTGGTAGTCGTTGTACGTCTGGAACGTATCAAGTACTTCCTGAAGCAGATCTTGCTCGGGGGGCGAATCATAGGTGTAGCACCAAGGATAGGTGTTGTAGCCACCATAGCAGTGGAAGTCCTGCTTGGTGCGAAACCGATGGCCGACCTCCAGGTCGCGGGCGGCAGTTGCCTCCGCATCACTCCACGGATTCGGTCCGCGGTAGGCGTGCGCCGCGGGGTTGGGCGAGGACCCGATGTCATCACAGCCCCACCTGAATCCGTGGTTGCGGGAGGGGTCAACGCCAATGTTGGGAGGCACGACCACGCGGCGGTTCTTACGCCAATAGACGCCGGCCCCGCCCGAATCGGAGCAGAAAACCGAGCAGTCCGGATTGAGAATCGGCACGACGTATATCTCGCGGTTGTCGACCAGCCAAGTGCAGACCGAATCGGTGCCGTACCCGGCCAGAATCTCATCAAGGAACTCCATCACGATAGACGTGCCCATGGGTTCGTCGCCGTGGCACGCGCCCGAGAAGTAGCAGGCTGGTTCGTCCTCCTCGGCCGCAGCATTGTCCGAAACCTTCAAGCAGAGGATGTCGCGGCCCTGCGAGGTCACGCCGATAGTGAAGAGACTGCAGATTTCGGGATGGGCGGCCGCGAGGGCATACACCGAGTCACGCATCTCCCCGTAGGTGAAGTAGTACCCGAATGTCTGCAGCCGCGGCGCATCGTGTGGGTCTTCACCGGTCAGCAGTCTGAACTTGTCATCCAGGTTGGCCCACGTGACTGCGGTCTTCAACCCGCAGTGTCGGATGCCGGCAAGCTGCTCGTCATCGGTGACAAGGACCAAGTACGCGCCGTTCTCGTCCGCACCACGGGAACAAACGTAGAGGTCTCCGGCAAGACTACCCAGCCGGTCGAGGTCACGGGCGTCGTTGACGTACAGCCTCGCCTCCATGAGCGTCGCGGAGCGGTCCTGAGCGACCCCTGCGGTCACAAGACACGCGAAGGCAAGTAGAGTATCACCAGTCGGCGCATGTTGTCTCCTTGTCGGGCAATAGGCAGCTCTCGGCCATATTCTCCTTGCCGGCCACGCTGTGGAGTATACACGGGGCACAATCTCGGGCAAGCCACGAGCTACGGGCGTGGCAGGTCGAAACGAAGGGGCGCGGACGAACCGCGCCCCGCAACCGTGTGCCTGCCCTAGCGGACGACCGCAACCCGCGCAGTTGAATTCCGGTCGGTCGAGAGACGGATGTAGTAGACCCCGGCCGGAACGAGTCTACCCGCGGCATCTCTGCCGTCCCAGTTCGCGTTGTATACGCCGGCGTCAAGCAGGCCCGAAGCGAGGCTCCTGACCTGCCTGCCGGTCGCGTCGTAGACAGAGAGGCTGGCCATCCCTGCGCGCTCCAGGGCGTAGCTGATACGAGTTGCGCCAATGACAGGATTCGGCCCCACCTCGAACATCGAAGTCACGACCTTGCCCGTCGGCTCCTGGGCACCGGTGATTCCGGTCACGACAATGTCTTCGAGGGGCCCCTGGTCGTTCCAGCCCCAAGTCGCGTTGTGACCACGTACGCGGTAGTAGTAAGTTCCAGTCGTCTCGGCCGTCACCTGGTAGAGCGTATCGGTGATGCTGTCGGACAGCACGGTGTGGCTGGCGAACTCAGACACCGGCCAGACGTCGTCGATGTAGACGCCGGAACCGGTCGTGCCGTCGTCAGTCATATACCGGAAGCGGATGAACACCGAATTGCCGACCCACGGCTCGAGCGGGAAGGCTTTGTATTGCCAGCCCGACGAGTTGCCGGTGAACCGGTCGTGAAGCTGAACCCATTCTTTGCCCTCCATCGACACTTCGGCCACCGTCACGTCGTAGTTATTCTCGGTGTTGTACCATATCCAGTACCTGAGCGAGTCGCCGGATTGGACCGGATACGGGTCCTTAGTCACGCAATAGTTGGCGATGTTGTTGCCGCTACCGAGAGATATCGAGTAGACGCCGCCGTGCTTCTGGGTCGAGGACTGGCTCGCGCCCTGCAGAACCCACTTGGACAAATCCGCCTCCATGTTGTCCGTGACAACCGACAGGCCGGTGAGTTCCTCAAGCTCCCACCGGTCCGGGTGATTGTGCTCGGGCCGAATCGGTGTCCAGTGCACCGTGTAGCTCCCGGTGGCCGAGGAATCCATGACCGCGAGAATCGGTCGCGGCACCGTGCCCTCAAGCGCGGCAATGATGGAATCCGACTGCCGGAACAGGTAGTAGGTGCCCCGGAACGACGCCCGCTGGATGCTGTCCAGGTCACCGGTTGGCTGGTAGAACGCGGTCCCCAACTCGAAGCAGAACGACATGCACGGGAAACCGCCGATGTTGCGGCCCCAGCCGTAGAACCAGTCGTCTGAGCCGCAGTTGGTCGGGTAAAGGTAGTTGCCCTGCATCGGGTCGTAGGTGCCGCCGCCGAGCTTGCCCATCCGGCTCGCAGTCGCAGTGGCTAGAGCCTTGAAGTACAGGCTGTCCGGGGTCAGGACGCCATTGCCGTACGGCCAGAGCACGAGCTCGCCGTGGGTGTGCATGCTGGCGCAGGCGACGACCGTGTGCTGCTTGAACCACTCGCTGATGGCGGCAATCTCGTTGCCCCAGGCACCGCGGGCGCCGAACCACGTCAGGTCTCGCGGCCGGTGCGACGTATTGGAGCCGCTGACAAGCGAACCCCAGTCACTCATCCGGTAGCCATCGCAGCTGCCGTTAAAATCCCGGTTCGGGTCGCAGCCGATGTACGAACCGAACGGCTGCCGGTTCTTGCGCCAC
>JAFGRF010000395.1 GCA_016935295.1 Caldifarciminota bacterium
GTGGGTAGTGAAGCAGATCTCGTCGAGACCGATCTCAACCGCCCTCGCACAGAACTCCTCTATTGAGCCCTGCGCGTCGTGCGAGAAGTCGGGATGGACGTGGTAGTCGACCATGGGATTGACTAGTGACTATAGACTATGGACTCGCGACTTCCAGATAAACAGACATCGGAGCGAATGTTACAAAGGGAACCGGAGAGGATTCTACCACCAAGACACAAAGACACCAAGAGGCCAGAACGATCCGGAGACGGACCACAAGGACGCAAGAGGGACAAAATCAGAGTGTTCCGGAATCCGGAAGCGGACGGATCCAGAATTCGCTGTCTGATTCGTCTCGTGCGTTTCGTGCCTTCGTGGCCATCGTTTCCAGCTCAGGACTGAACCTCCAGTTGTGCGGAGCAGTCGAAGACTGGGCGCGGCTTCCAGGCGCACCCCGCCTTGAGGCCGAACCGGAACCACTTCAGCACGCGCAACCCGCAACCGGCAGCGACTCGCCAGCACGAAGCACTGCTGCTGAAGGATGAGCCGATGCGGCCGGCTCCCGGTTCGCGTAGGTACATTGTCACCCCGGTGCCGCTGACGTCGATCCGGGCTGCGGTCACACCCAGTTCCGCGGGTCCGAGTTCGTGTTCCAGGCGGCAGGCAGCCATCGAGCCCCGCGATGTACCCTTCTCAGGATAGACGTCTGCGACAACCAGACGTGCCGTGGTCGTCGGTGCGACTCTGAAGCCGACCTCGGCTTTTGCCGTCCGGCGGCGCTGCTCGTTGGCCTCGTAGCGAATGCCCAGTCCCAGAGCCAGATCGAATCTGCCCAACTCCTGCCCCAAGCGAAGCTCCAGCCTGGCTGGTACCGAATCCAGCTCGAAGTCCCGAAAGGTGTTGCCGCTCACGGATACACTGGAACCGAGATGGTGCCAGGCCAGCCGGCCAGATGCATCAAGCCGGTCTTTGGTACCGGTCAGGCTCGACCAGCGGCCGTGCGGGGAGAAGAACCGGGCCTGACGTCCGCGCAGCGCGACGCGGGCGTCGAAGTTAGGCCAGCCACCTATCATCTCGAATGCACCAGCCAGCCCCGAGCCGCTGGAAGCGGCTACCTCACCACCTAGCTCGTACTGCCCGAGCCGGTACTGCGCATTCAGACCGGCCGCAAACAGCTCGTTGCCGGCAAACGAGGTGACCGAGTCAGAGGGAGCAAACGTCCGGCTGTAGTTCGAGTAGCCCGCGGCAAATCCCACCTCGTAACGGTCGGCGCGATAGCCACCACCAAGCCCGGCAGTCAACTCGCGGACTGCGTTCCGCCCGGCCAGCGACGTCGAGTCGTCGTGGACGCCCGTACCAACCAGACGTTGCACCGTCCCGTCATCGCCAAGCCGCGCGTCCCGCCCGGCGTATGAACCAAGACCACATGCGCGCCAGCCTCCAGTTCGTACCTCTACTGCCCCACCGCGCAGGTACGAAGCCTCAGTCGCCGACGTGACAAGTCGGGCGTTCCGGCCGCTCCAGTCAGCAGAGCCCTGCAGACTGCTGCGCCAGTACGGAGCACTGAACACCAGCCCCTGGCCGAAGCCTGCGGTGAAATCGCCAAGCACGGCCCGCGCCCTGCCCAGGTCCAGCTCGGCGCCGGCACTCAGGAAGTCGACTGCGCTTGCCTCTCCCCTGTCCTTTTCGGTCAACGCCGCGACCCGCGCATGGCCGGACTGTAATTCGATGCGGTTCAGAAGTCTCGTCCCCGTAGCCCCGGCCCCGACTGAATCGATGCCGGCTCTTGAAACGATCCTGCCCGTCCACGGGCGCTGAGTGCTTCCGACCCTAAGGAATGGCCGAATCGCCTCAAGTGTCGATGCTGTCATGCCCGGCACATGCTGCAGCTGCCGGACTTCCACGAACCCACCGAGCGAATCGCGAACCGCGATGATGCTGCTGGCGAGAAACGGGCTGAGCCACGGAATCGCAAGCAGTCCCCGCGCCGACGTTCGGTTGACGTCGATCCGGCGCTCGAGCAGCCGCTCGACCTGTTCCTGCATTGCCGCATCGGCTTCGGTGACCGGAGACTCTGGAAAAAGCCCGGCTCCGAACTGACCCAGGAGGAACAGCAGGACTAGTGCCATGCCGCGCGCAGGCCCAGTACGTGCGATTCCTTGAGCGTGGGATGGAACTGGTAGGCGTATTCAAACCCGACCGGGCCGACCGCAGCCACGAGTCCGGCAGCGTACCGGAGCGGAGCCACACCGACCCCTAGTCTGAGCCCCAGCTGAGGTACGGGACGGAACTCGGCGCCGAACGCCACGTCCTCTTCGTCGCGTTCCCGGCTGACATCCAGGGCCAGCAGCACCTCGTCCACCGGATACCATGAACCGCCCAGGACAACGCGCAGCGGGACTTCAGTGCCGTCACGCCACCGCGGGGAGTTCAGGCGCAGCCCGGCCGCACCGACCCGAACGTGACCGGACTGCCAGGTGACTCCAGCATCGAATGCCGGGACGACGTCGCTGTAGCTCGGGGCATCACTGATGATCAGCGCATGGATGCCCAGTCCCACAGCTACCGAGCACACGGGCGTGCCGCCCACGATCACCTGCGCGTCCTGTTCTGCGTAGCGTCCAAGCTGGAGCGTTGAGAACCCGGCCCCGCACCCTATACGTTCGGAACTCCAGCCGCCACA
>JAFGRF010000066.1 GCA_016935295.1 Caldifarciminota bacterium
AATCTGCTCGCCCAGCCACATGGCAAGGATCGTACCGGCAGTGAGCGTGATAATGGTCAGCAGGCGGAAGAAGAAACCCGACTGCATGACAATCGATCCGTATTGGGTCGCGGGCTGGTTCTCGAGGTAGATAGCGATGGTCGAGGACTGGATGATGGCCAGCGCCACGGTCGCATACCGGGTATACTGGTTGATCTTCTTGCGCCCCTCCTCCTCACGCTGGAGTCTCTCCAGGTAGGGGAAGACCGAACCAAGCAACTGGAAAACGATTGACGCCGAGATGTAGGGCATGATCCCGAGTGCGAACACCGACGCCCGGGACAGCGCACCGCCGACAAAGATGTCGTACAGCCCAAAAACGGTTCCCCGCATCTGACCGAGCAGATAGGCCAGGGCGTGGGCGTTGATACCCGGAGTCGGGATGTGAGTCCCGAGCCGGTAGACCACAACCATTGCCAGCGTGAAGATTATCTTCCGGCGCAGGTCCGGAATCTTGAAGATGCTACCGAACGAACTGGTCAACTTGCGACCTCGGCCTTGCCACCGGTCTTCTCGATCTTCTCGCGGGCCGTCTTCGAGAAGGCGTGGGCCGTGACTGACAGCGCCCGGCCGAGTTCACCACCGCCCAGGATTTTCACCAGTTCGCGCCTGCCGACCAGTCTCCGTTCGCGGAGCAACTCGATCGTGACAACATCAACACCGAGGTCTGCCAGGTCACCCAGATTGACCGCAGCATACTCCTTGCGGGTCGGATTAGTGAAGCCTCGCTTCGGGATCCGCCGATAGAACGGCATCTGGCCGCCCTCAAACCGCGCATCGTGCCTGGGTGCCGAATGCTGGCCGGCGCCGGTGTGCCCGCGGCCCGAAGTCTTTCCGTGTCCCGACCCGGGACCGCGCCCGATCCGCTTCTTCCGCTTGGTCGACCCTGGATGAGGTCTCAGACCGGCGAGCTTCACAGCTCCTCCACCTTCAACAGGTGCTTGACCTGGAATACCATTCCCCTGATCACCGGGGTGTCATCATGGATGCGCGTGGCCCCGATCCGGCGCAGCCCGAGTGCACGCGCCGTCCGCTTCAAGGGCTGCTTCTGGTCGATCAGGCTCTTAGCCAGCGTGACTTTCAGCTGTTTCATGCTCTGCCTGCTTCCTGACCATGTGGCTGACCGGCTTGTTCCGGGCTGCCGCCACCTGCTCGATTGTACGCAACTGCCGCAGCGCAACGATCGTTGCCCGGGCCGTGTTGTAGGAATTGCGCGAACCGAGCGACTTCGACAGCCCGTCGGAGAGCCCGGCCGCTTCCAGCACCGCCCGCACCTGCGGACAGGCGATCAGGCCGGTGCCGCGCGCCGCCGGCTTCACCAGCACGTGACTGGCTCCGTACTTGCCTTTGGTCTCGTGCGGAATCGTATGGCCCGCGATGGAGACCCTGACCATGTCCTTGCGCGCCCGGGTCGTAGCCTTGCGTACGGCGACCGCGACTTCCGCGGCCTTGCCGTGGCCCAGACCGACCATGCCCTTGCCGTCGCCGACAACGACCGAAGCGGAGAGCCTCATCCGCTTGCCGCCCTTCATCACCTTTGACACTCGCTTGATGCTGATGACGCGTTCAATCAGTTCCGGCTCGAGCGCGGCGCCCCGTGCTTGTTGCTGCATCAAAACTCCAGACCTCCTTCGCGCGCACCGTCAGCTACTGCCTTGACACGACCGTGATAACGATAGCCTGCCCGGTCGAAGACAACCTGCTTGATGCCGAGCTCCTTGGACTTGCCGGCAATCAGCTTGCCGACCTCCTTGGCCGCGTCAGTCCGCTTTAGCTTCTTCTCCCGGACCGCGGCTGTTTGCGAAGACATCCCGGTCAAGACGCGGTTCCGGCTGTCATCGATCAGCATCGCATAGATGTAGCGATTGCTCCGCTTCACGCACAACCGGGGGCGGTCCGGCGTCCCGGCAATCCGCCGCCGTATGCTCATGTGTCTGCGCTGGCGCGTTCCGTGAATCATTCCGTGAATAGTAGTGAGAAACGCTCTGAAGTCAAGCGCATCGGCCCTCCAACCTACGTCAGCGCGTCGGCAAGGATGCGGAATATCATCTCGTCGTAGGATATCCCGACATGCTCTGCCTGCGCCGGGAAGTCCGAGATGTCGGTCAGTCCGGGCAGCGTGTTTATCTCCAGGAAATACGGTAGCTTGCCCTGCTTCACGACCAGGTCGATCCGCGAGAAACCGGAGCAGCCCATCAACTTGTGCGCCTTCAGCGCCAGTTCCTTTATCTTGTCTGTGACCTTGGAGTCAAGCCGCGCCGGCAGCACGAATTCGGTCTCCCCTCGTGTGTACTTGGCTTCGTAGTCATAGTAGGCCCGCTGCCTTGGCACAAGCTCCAGAATCGGCAAGGCCTCCTCTACCAGTATCCCAACCGTGGCGATCATCCCCGGGACGAACTGCTCGAGCAGGATGTCGCCGAACCCCCGACGCACCCGCTCGCACCGCTCAACTGCACCGCGCCGGCCCTCAAGCAACTCGATGCCGACGCTCGACCCCTCGGCCCGGGGCTTGGCGATCATCGGGTATCCGAGGTGCTTCTCGGCTGCGGCAACGATGGCGGCAACGTTCGCGCCCGACTCGATTAGGTAGTATGGCGGGGTCGGTATGCCCACCCGCTCAAAGAGCATCTTGGTTATCACCTTGTCGATGCAGACAGCCGATGCCGTGACACCGGAACCCGTATAGGGCACGCCGAGCAGGTCCAGGTAGCCCTGGATGGTACCGTCCTCGCCGGGCCGACCGTGCAGGATGACGAACGCAAGGTCGATCTTGGCGCGCTTTATCTGGTCCGTGAAGTTGCGGCTGATGTCGATTCCAACTGCCTGGAAGCCCTGGCCCTTCAGCGAGTTCAGGACCCGCTGCCCGGACAGCAGTGATATCTCGCGCTCGCTGGACCAGCCGCCCATCAGCACGCCGATCTTGCGCTTGCGCAGTCGCCTTACGATGTCACTTCTGCTCATGGTCAAATCCTCGCTTTCGGCCTGTCCAGGCCATGCGCCTCGGTTGCCTTCACCTGTCGGTAGCCTCGCTCTACCACTGACCGGTCTTCAGATACTCATCTATCGAATTGGCCGCAAGTCTGCCCGCACCCATCGCCAAGATCACGGTCGCTGCGCCGGTGACGATGTCGCCGCCCGCGAACACGCCCTTCTTCGAGGTCCGGCCGGTCTTCGGGTCAGCCACGACGTTGCCGTGCTTCGCGACCTCCAGCCCGGGCGTGGTCTGCGGAATCAACGGGTTCGGGCTGTTGCCGATGGCCACGACCACCGTGTCCACCGGAATCCGGTACTCGCTCCCCTTCACCGGCACCGGCCGTCGCCGGCCGCTTGCGTCCGGCTCACCCAGTTCCATCCGCAGGCACTCGACCTCCTTGACCCAGCCCCGCTCGTCCGCGATGTACCGGACCGGATTGGTCAGGAGCGTCATCTTCACGCCCTCCTGCTCGGCATGATGTATCTCAGCCTGCCGGGCCGGCATCTCCTCGCGCGACCGGCGGTAGATGAGGAGCGACTCCTCGGCCCCGAGCCTGAGCGCAGTCCGGGCCGAGTCCATCGCCACGTTCCCGCCGCCCACGGTCGCGACCCGCTTGCCGCGCACTATCGGCGTGTCGTACTTCGGGAACAAATACGCCTTCATCAGATTGGAGCGAGTCAGATACTCGTTCGCCGAATAGACGCCGAGATGGTTTTCACCGGGAATGCCCATGAACGTCGGCAGACCGGCCCCGGTACCCACGAACACGGCGTCGAACTCGTTGAGCAACTCGTCCACGGCCTTGAGCTTGCCCACGACATAGCTGAGATGGAGCTTCACCCCCATCGACTGGACGAAGTTCACCTCGCGCTCAACAATGGCCTTGGGCAGCCGGAACTCGGGGATGCCGTAGACCAAAACACCGCCCGGCTTGTGCAGCGCCTCGAAGATGGTGACGGAATGGCCCATCTTCGCGCAGTCGCTCGCCACAGTCAGGCCGGCAGGGCCCGCGCCGACCACCGCGACTTTCTTGCCTGTGGCCGGCTTCATTTCGCACATCACGCACTCGTTCTGCTTCGCCTCCCAGTCGGCGATGAACCGCTCGAGGTTGCCGATCCCTACCGGCTCCATCTTCTTGGCCAGCACGCACGACCCCTCGCACTGCGTTTCCTGGGGGCAGACCCGGCCGCAGATCGCCGGCAGGGTGTTGGTCTGCTTCATCACCTTCATCGCTTCCCAGAAATTGCCGAGGGCAATCTGGCCGATGAAGCCCGGGATGTTGATGTTCACCGGGCAGCCCTGAACGCAACTCGGCTTCTTGCACGCGAGACAGCGCTTGGCCTCTTCGACTGCCTCCTCCGGCGTGTACCCAAAGGGCACCTCTTCGAAGTTGCGCGCGCGGACATGCGGCTCCTGCTCGCGCATCGACGTTTTCTTCGGACTCACCTTAGCCACAGCAGTTTCCCTTTCCACCGCAGCAACCACGGGACTTGTGCTCGGCCTCAAACTCCTCCAGCGACTGCTTCTCCTCGGGCAGATAGGTACGCAGGCGCGCCATCAGCATGTCGAAATCGACCTTATGGCCGTCGAACTCGGGACCGTCCACACAGGCGAACTTCGTGACGCCGCCGACGTCCACCCGGCACACGCCGCACATCCCGGTCGCGTCGAGCATGATCGGGTTGAGCGACACCACCGTGGGAACCTTGTACGGCTCAGTCAGCTTCGAGACCATCTTCATCATGATGACCGGCCCGACCGCGAACACATGGTCCACCTTCTCGCCATGGTCGATGATGCTCTTGAGCATGTCGGTGACGAATCCCTTGTTGCCGTTCGAGCCGTCGTCGGTCGCAATGATGAGTTCGTCCGAAACGGACTTCATCTCATCAGCCATCAGAATCAGGTCCTTGTTCCGGAACCCGATGATCGAAATCACCCTGTTCCCGGCCTGCTTCAGGGCCCGGGCGACCGGATATATCTCCGGCGTACCCACGCCGCCGCCGACACAAACGACGGTCCCGAACTTCTCGATGTGCGAAGGCTGGCCCAGTGGTCCTATAAGATCCATGATGGTATCGCCCTCATGCAGCGTGCCGAGCAGCTTAGTCGACTTGCCCACCTCCTGGAACACTATGACGAGTATGCCCCTGTCCGGAATCGTGTCCGCCACGGTCAGCGGAATCCGTTCACCCTCCTCGTTGACGCGGAGGACAACGAACTGACCGGGCAGGGCTTTGCGGGCAATCTCCGCGGCATCCAGCTCGAACCGCTTGATGCCCGGAAAAAGAACCTGCTTCTTCAGAATGCTGGTCGTAAGGCCTCCTCAAATAGTGTTGGTGGCGAGAAAAACAACGGCGGCGGCAAGGCCACGAGGCAGCCGCAGCCCTTCCGCGGACCACGGCCTAGACTCGGAACCTGCCCCCAGCCCCGGCGGCAGCAAGTATACCGATAACCACAGAAAAGTCAAGATGCCAGGGAACTAGCCAGTTGGCCCCACAAGACGCTCATCCGTCCTCGGGAAGCCGACGCTGCTTGCGTGCTGACCCCTTGACTGTCAGCTACTTGCCATCTGGCCGGGGTGTCAG
>JAFGRF010000396.1 GCA_016935295.1 Caldifarciminota bacterium
GCACGTGCTCGGCTACCCGAATGTCGCAGTCTATGACGGAAGCTTCAGCGAGTGGTCTGACGCCGCCGACACGCCGGTCGAGACCGGACCCGAGTAGACGCCGGACTCGATTCGGGACACATGCTTCGCCCGGCTGTCGGCATCGGCGCGCAGACCGCCTCAAGAGCCACCCCGCAGACCACGACCGGAGCCGCGGCAGCAACCCCGGTGTGGTTCCCGACTGGAATCAAACCGCACGCGGCCCTGCGAGTCGGCAGCGGATTCGCCGTGCAGACGGATCCGCCCGCGACCATCCTGACGGGTCTCCGGAACGACCTCCAAGTCACGCCGGCAGTCGCGGTCCGAGAGACTCTCGAATCAGCCCTCCGTACCGCCCCGGGAACCGTCCCGGGAACGGTTCCCAGGGCGAATCCCGGAATCTCGATTCGTACAACGCCTCCCGCAGATAAGGCGTTGATATACAATATATTACACGACTGCACGTCTGCATTGGGACGGCCGGAGGCAGCTCACCGCGCCAGCCAAGCTCAACAGGGCAGGAAGACCCGAGGGACACTCAGGAACGCGCGACCGGATTACGCCGGCTGCTGATGCGGTCCAGCGCTGCCTCGATCCGGTTCCGGTTCTGGTAATAGAGCAGGACGAGTATCGCCGCGACCAGCCCGACCATTGTCCACTCGCGCCAGCCGAAGCGTGTTGCCGTTGCCCCGACCGCACACTCGAGCAGATTCGACGGGAATCGCGCCACAAAGACGAGGCCAAGGAAGAGCGGCAGCGGCATAGCCGTCAGTCCGGCGAGGTAGTAGACCCAGTCGCCGACCGGGTTGGGCACAAGCAACAGCAGGAAGATGTAGAACGTGCCGCGCCGCAGGACGAGTGCGTCCAGCTTCGCCAGCCGCTCAGGAGAGAGGAAGTACTTGAGTAGTCTACGTCCAAGGAGCCTGATGAGCAAGAAGTCCAGAGCAGCTCCCAGCATCACTCCGATCATCAGCCAGATAAGTGTCGGCCAGAGCCCCAGCGCGTAGCCGGCCGCGAACGACATCGCATTGCCCGGCAAAGGGGCTACCGTAATCTGGATGACCTGAAACAAGACGATGCCGACCGGCGCCCACGCGCCCCAGCCGCGCACCAAGAGCCTCAGCTCTTCAGGATGGCGAAAGAGATGCCAGACCCGGCCGCCCGCCAACACCAGCAGTGCCGCGAACCCGACCAGGGCCGCAATCGTGAAGACCATCATCACCCTCTGCCCCACCGTGTGCGGCGAGCGCGACGCGGAACTACCCGACGAGGACGGCCCCACCGTTGACGTTCAGTATCTCGCCGCTGACAAAAGTCGAGAGTTCGGAGGCAAGGAAGAGCACCGCCCCCGCGAACTCCTCAGGCCGGCCGACCCGGCCCAGGGGGATTGTCGCGATGACCTGCTCGCGGGAATCAGGCTTGCTCAAGGTGAGCCGCGACATGTCGGTATCGAACCAGCCCGGCGCGATGCAGTTGACGAGGATGTGATCCGCCGCCAGTTCCGGAGCGAGCGACTTGGTCAAGCTGATGATCGCACCCTTGCTGGCGGCGTAGTGGGAGTGGAATGCCTCGCCCCGCTGGCCTGCGGTCGAAGCGACCAGGACTATGCGGCCGCCGCCGGACCGGCGCATGAGGGGCACCGCCTCGCGGCAGCAGTAGAAGACGCCGCTGACATTGAGGTCGAGAGTCTCGGCAAGCTGCCGGTCGGTCATCTTCTCGATGGCCGCGCCCTTCCAGATGCCGGCATTGGCTACGAGGATGTCCAGCCGCCTGAATTGCCGCTCGACCCCGGCATACAGCCGCTTGACCTCTGCGGGTATCGATACATCGGCCTTGATTGCCGCCGCCCGCACACCGAACTCCCCGCAACCGGAAGCCGTATGGCGAGCCGCCCGGGCATCCCGTAGATAGTTCACGGCGACGTCCGCTCCGGCCCGTGCCAGCGCGAGCGCCGCGGCCCGGCCCAGGCCTCGGCTGCCGCCGGTCACGAGGGCGACCCGGCCGGAAAGGTCAATTCCGACCATCAGGCAACCGATTCGCCTCTGGCCGGCAGCGCCGCGCAGAACCGCTCGATCTCTTTATCGGTATTGTAGAAGTGCGGCGAAAGACGCAGGCGGTTCTCGCGCAGTGAGCAGACGTACCCCTGCTGTTTGAGACTCGCGTGGAGCGCTGACATGTCAACGTCTGACCGGCTGGCGGTGATTATCCCGGCGTGGCGCTGCGGGTCCGCCGGCGTGACTACCTCGAAGCCCTTCTCCTCCAGCCCCTGCCGCAGCAACTGCCCCAGCATCCGCACGCGTTCGGCAACCTCGCCCAGCCCTGCATCAAGCAGGATGCGCAACGACTCGCGCAGGCCGTAGATACCGATGTAGTTCTTGGTCCCTTCTTCAAACCGGCTCGCGCCCGGCTTCAACGGCTTCTGCGTGTAGATGTCGTTGAAATCGCTCCACTGCGCCGAAAGCCAGCCGAGGTTCGCGGGCTTCAGCTTCGGCAGAATCTCCGAGTTGACGTAGAGGATGCCGCTGCCCTGCGGCCCGAGCAGCCACTTGCCGCCGCCCGCGAAGACGAAATCGACACCCATGTCCCCGAAGCTCTGCTCAACAGCACCCAGCCCCTGCATCGCGTCAACCAGGATGTGTACGGCGCGCGTGCGGCAGAACGAGGCGATGGCCGCTATGTCGGCCCGCACTCCGGAGAGGAAGTGGACCCAGTCGATCGCTATCGCCCGGGTGTGCCGGTCCACGAGTCGAAACACGCAGTCTGACCCGTTGGCAAGCTCAACGCTGGTAACGTAGCGCTTCTCCACGTGCGGCAGCAGGTAGTGAAATGGATAGACATTGGTCGGGAACGCGTCTTTCATCATTACGATGTTGTCACCGGGATGCCATTCAATGGAACCGATGGCGATTATCGCTCCGGCCGACGCGTTCTTGACAAACGCAATCTCGTCCGTGTGCGCGCCCAGCAACTGCGCGGCCAGCGCCCGGCCCTCCTCGACTCCTGCCTCGGCTTCGGTGTAGGGCACCTCGCCGTGCAGGCTGCACCGTTCTATGTAGTCGTCCATCGCCCGAGCGACCGGCATTGCGAGCGGGCCGTTTGCAGCGTGGTCCAGATAGACGTAGCGGTGCGTGACCGGAAACAGGTCACGGAAAGCCTGGAGCTGAGCGTCAGTCACGACTTGGGATTATGCCGGGCAAAACGGCCCTGGCAAGCCCGGCTGACGCGCCGGCAGCTACCGCACGATCACGACCGGCGCGGTGCCGGCGCCGGCCGCAGAAACGTAGTACGCTCCCGGTCGAAGTCCGC
>JAFGRF010000067.1 GCA_016935295.1 Caldifarciminota bacterium
GCATGGTCCCCGTCGTCCCGGTACTCAGGCGGTCGCCGTCGCGCACCTCTGCCGAATGAGCCGGAGCTCGTTCCGGCGCGCCTGCCGGCGCCCGGCTGCCGCGGGCGGCTCCGGTTCCCAGCAGCCGGTCGGTCCGGTCGAGCAAATCGGCCAGGTCCCCTGACGCATCCGGCTCCGCAAATGCCCCCGAACCGCGCCCGGCCTTGCCCGGACCCGGCCGGACACTCTCATCGGCCGGCGCCGACTTCTTGTCCGTCGGCTGGCCCTGCTGGCTGCTGTTGGACAGCTCGTCTGACTCGGGGATGTCCATATGCGCCGCCCTACTTTCTCATATCCCGGGGACCTACGATCTTGAAGAAATCCTGCTGGATGCCGTCGAGCGAGACCCGCGGGGTGACGAGCACGATTATCTCGCGCCTCCGCGTGGATGCAGAGGTCGCGAACAACGGGAAGAGGCAGCCGCTCCGGGTTTCGCGCGATGCGACGGCGTTGTACAGACCGGCGATGGCGAGCGTCCGGTCCTTCTCAACCGCGATACTCAGGTCGATACTGCGCGACGTCAGAGGATTCTCGCTGCCGCCGGTAACCGTGCCCACCGGCTCGCTCGACTCCATGCTGAGCCGCAGGAGGATGTCCTGGTCCCGCTCCTCTGGAGTCACGTTCAGCTTGATACCGTAGGGCTTGTACTCGACGCCCTGGGCCCCGGTTGCGCTGACAGCCCGGTAGGGTATCTCACCGCCCGAGGTTATCTGGGCTTCTTTCATGTTCTGCGTGACGATCCTCGGGTTCGCCACGATCTTGGCCCTGCCGTCCTGGATGGATGCGCTGAGCGCGCTGAGAACCTTGCTGGAGAGCGCCAGGCTGACCGTAAGGTTGTCCTTGAGGGTCTGGCCGCTGATTTCACCGAGCGGAACCGCGCCCCCCATTGTGACGCTGCCGGTTGGCGACCCGATGTCGAGCAGCCCCAGACCCGAACCGGTGGTCACATCCACCTCCACAATGGTGACGGCGATGTCGATCAGCGGTTCCTTCGCGGCGATGACGACCATGTTGACGACGCCGGGGAACATCTCCATGATCCGGTTGAACCGGGTCAGGTCCTTGGTGGTCTCGATGCGCCCGCCGATGATTACCTGCCCGCCGCCCGTGGAGTAGGTGAGTGGGACGTCGGGCAGCAGCGCCTTCAGCCGGGCGATCGTCTGCTCCGGCGGAATCTCGACGACCGTGACCGAGTACTGCGTGATGTCACTGCCGCTCTTCACGGTTACCGACCCCCAGCCCGGCGCGTCGCCGATGATCTTGACGTGCCCTGCGTCCAGCCGCTTGATGCGGAGCGGGCCGGTGAATGTGATGTCGGCCCCGGACGGAACCCCTACGATTTTCTGTTCGCCCACACCGACAGTCAATTCCTCGTAGGCGGCGTGGGCCGTGCCGACGACGGCCGCCAGCAGAATGCAAAGGGACATGACCGAAACCATCCGGTTTCGGATCGTGTCCCGAAGCGCACGCGCGGTCCTTCTCCCGTCTCCCGTCTTCTGTCGTTGGTTAGTCACGGCGGATTCCTCCCTGGGTTTCCTGACGCAGTCTTGTCGTTCGTGCCGTCCCCAGCTCTCTGGCCACGGGCAGGACCTCGGATATGCTGACCGGCTTCAGCTTGCTTTCTGTCGTCGGCTCCATCTTGCTGCGGATGGACATGGTCAGATTGCAGGTCTGCGCGGCCAGGAGCAGCAACTGCTCCTCCTGGTTCACGTTCAGCACCAGGACATTGCCTATCTTGTCGATGACCGTCACGGCAGGCAGCACCTCGAACGCCGTCCGTTTTTCTCCCTGGGTGTAGGTTCCGAGGATGTCAATCACATCTCCTGACCTTGTCCCGGAGCTGAGCACGCCCTGCATGGGCAGGGCGAATGCCCGCTCGCCAAGCTCGGGCCTCAGGTACTTGTCGTACCCCCCCTGGGCCGCGAGCGGGATTGCATTCCAGTACAGCGGCTGCCCCGGGTCCATGTCGACACCGATAAGCCTCCCCTCTACTGCAACGATGTCCTTGCCCTCCACGTATTTGCCGCCGATGACGTCCTTGGGCACTTCCTTGGCAACGAACCAGCCGTGCTTGATGCTGTCGCCGCCGGCAATCGCCCGGGTGGCCACTGCGACCGAAGCCCATTGCACCTTCTTGGTGCGGGAACGGAAGTAGAAGTTCATCAGGACTATCCCGACTATGCCAAGGACGACTGCGACCAGAAGGGTCCGCAGCGAGCCCCTCGGCACCAGCGGGGTTCTCTCTGGTTCGGCCATTGTAGGTTATTTCCTTTCCGTATAGTCAGGTCTGCCGGACGTCGTCGCGACCAGTCCGATGCGCGTGGTCGTTGAGTCCTGTCTCCTCAACTGCAGGACGACTGCCCGGTCCGTGTTGCGCTTGGTAAAAGTCTCAATCGGGCCCGGATTGGCGGCCGGCACGCGCTCCCAGCCGAGCCGCCCCAGAGTCCGGACGTAGAAAGAGCGGACCGCTTCGACGCTGTCGGCTGTAAGATAGAATCCGATGAAGCAGGCAGAACCCCGCCCCACCTGCATGTGGCAGCGCGCCTGCGGGTAGAGCGGGATGTCGCGGGCCGGCGGCTCGGCGTCGCCTTCCCGGGGAAGGAGTTCCTTCCGGAAGTGTTCGGACGACGGTACGTCAAAGAGCGCGGTCCGGCCGGGATGACGCGGAGAACCCAGGGCCATCGTGAGGGCGTAGTCGGAGCCGGACTTCTGCTGGACCATGACGCCGCCCCTTCTGCCCGAAAAGGTCTTCACCTGCGACGGCTCGGCGTTGCTTGCCGTCTTGGCCGAGTCAATCAGTCCGCCCGGCGACCGACTCGCATACGACAGTTGTCCGCCGCCCCAGTCCGGTTGCGAGGCCCCGGCCCCACCCGCACTCATCAAGCGCGGGGATGCGCCGAGCTGCGCCAGCCTGGGTGCGAACTTGACACCTATCTCCACCGCCACGACGACGACGAGCAGTATCAGGACTACGCGCAGCACGGTCCGCAGCGACTTCACCTTACTCCTACGCGAGCGTAGATACTCTCCACGACCGGAATCGTCGCCGGGATCGTCGGCTTGGTCCCGATGGTCTGCGGGTCCACCTGGTAGCGTCCGACATAGTACACGATGCCCATGAACGTCGACTGGACATCGGAGACGCTGTCGGCCCACGGGTTGGTAGCCGCGGCCGCGGCGGAATGGTAGCCGACAGACGCCGGCACGTAGTCGAACATCGACGGCCCCTGACCCGCCAGCCGGCCGTGCTGGGTCCCGGACACGCTGCCGGCGTAGCGGTCATTCGACAGACCGACGAACATAGTGTTGAGCCAGGTAGTAGGCAGTGCGCTGACGTTGGAGAGGGTGTCCCAGGCCGAACTCGAGAACGTCTGCGTCGCCGTGTTGCCCGAC
>JAFGRF010000068.1 GCA_016935295.1 Caldifarciminota bacterium
GCAAGCTGGCCAGAGACACGGAAGCCGGGATCCGCAGTGCCTTCAAGCGGCTCGGAACGCCCCTCATCGCTGTCCGCTCGTCCGGTACCGCCGAAGACCTGCCGGGCCATTCGTTCGCCGGGCTCTACGACACCTATCTGCGCTCGACCAACGCCAATGGCTGCGTCGAACTCGTCAAGCAGTGCTGGGCTTCGCTCTGGACCGAACGGGCATTCGACTACCGCGACAAGAACGGGTTTCCCCACGACAAAGCGGCCATGGCTGTCGTTGTGCAACAACTGGTGGCGGCCGATGCTGCCGGCGTGGTCTTCACCGCCGACCCGGTCACCGGCAACGCCGAGCGTATCATCGTCGAATCCTGCTGGGGACTGGGCGAGGCGCTCGTCTCGGGCAAGGTCACGCCGGACCGGTTCGTGATAGGACGGGACAACCTGAAGGTCGCGGAACGCGTGATCTCAAAGAAGTCGGTTCAGACCGCCTTCTCCCCAACCGGCACGGTTGTCGAGCAGCCCTTGCCTCCGGCGAGAGCAGAACAACCGTCAATGTCGGACGCGGTGGCGCGGAAGATCGCTCTGCTCGCGCTCAGAGTCGAGCGCGTATTCGGTACACCCCAGGACGTCGAGTGGGCGATGGCCGGCCCCAACCTGTTCCTGCTGCAGTCGCGGCCGATCACCACCATCGCCCCGCCCAAATCGTGGGAAGACCGCCAGGTATGGTCCACGACCAACGCGGCCGAGGTGCTGCCCGGCGTGCTGACGCCGATGGTCTGGTCTACGGTCGGCGAATACGTGGGCAAGCTGCTCGGCGGCATTGTCGAGCGTATCGGTATCTCCTTGGGCGAGAACCCGCTGTTCGACAATGTGGCCGGCCGCCTGTACATGAACCTGAACACATTCACCGGCATGGTCCGCCTGATGCCGTTCGCCGGCCGCATGAGCCAGGCCCAGATGTTCGGCGGCCAGAACCTCAAGCCCGATGACCGCGCCAAGCTTGTTCTGTCCGACAGGGGCCGCCGAGGCCAACTCGGGCCCAGCGACGTGCCGGACATCAAGGTCAGCCCGGTGAAGACGATGCTCAAGCTGCCCGGCTTCCTTCTCTGGATACTCCATCACGGGCCGGTGCGCGGGCGCGCGTGGATAACCGCTGCCCGCACAGCCTACGAACAGAAGGAACGGCCTGACCTGACCCGCTTCTCCGAAGCCGAACTGGTCGCGAAGGCGACAGCAACGATGGAACAGATGGGCGTGGGCGGCGACGGCCTCGGCTACGCCCTCGCCGGCATGATGTTCACATCGGTGCTCTACGACCTCTGCCGCAAATGGTTCAAGGACCAGACCGGGGCGAGTGCCGGTCGCCTGCTGGCCGGTACCAGCGAGTTGCAGAGCGCGGAAGCGGGAATCGCGCTCTGGCGGCTCGCACGTGAGGCAGCGGCGCTGCCGGACATTCGTGTTGTGCTGCTGTCGAACGCCGCGTGGAATGAGGTTCGACCGCAGCTCGAAGCGCTGCCGGCGGGACAGGAGTTCCTGACCCGTTGGGACCGGTTCATGCACCTGCACGGCCACCATACCCGCGGCGAGATGGACATGTACAACCCACGCTGGCGCGAACAGCCGGACTACGTGCTCAAGGTCGTCCGCAACTTCATGAGAGCCGAGGGCAAGACCGACCCGGAATCCGACCAGCGCCGTCATGCCGAGGAACGCGACCGCCTGAAAGCGAAGATGCTCGCCGTCACCAGCAACCCGGCCAAACGCTGGGTGTTCGGCTACGTGGTAAGGCAAGCCCAGCTATCGGCCGCCATCCGTGAGAACGTCAAGGATGCGGGCATCCGTATTATCGCCGACACACGGGAAGTAGTACTGGAATTGGGAGATCGGCTGGCTTCGCGCGGCGTACTCGCCGATGCCGACGACATCTTCTTTCTCCGCTTCCCCGAGGTCGAGCCAGTCGTCAGCGGCAACGCCGGATTCAACGTGCGCACCAGAATTGCGGAACGCAGAGCGGAGTACGAGAAGAACCTGGCTCTGTCCCCGCCTGCCATCATCGTCGGCCGGTACAACCCGGACAAACACAAGCCGGACACTATTGAGGCCTCGGCAGAACTCAAAGGTCTTGCTGTCAGCCCGGGCGTCGTGACCGGCCCGGCGCGCGTCATTCTCCACGCCGGCACCGAGCAGGTGCTGCCGGGCGAAATTCTCGTCGCGCCATTCACCGACCCGGGCTGGACGCCCTACTTCATTCCCGCGGCCGGAATTGTGATGGACCAGGGCGGGCTACTCAGCCACGGCAGCATCGTGGCGCGCGAATGGGGGATACCCGCGGTCGTGAACGTCGGCCCGGCCACCAAGCTCATCAAGACCGGGCAGATGATTCAGGTCGATGGCGACACGGGTGTCGTCCGATTGATGACGACGCCGAAGTGACGAACTACCCTCTCCGCGCGCCGGGACTGGGCCTCAGCCTTCACGATCACTTGCCGCGCACTTCGCGCGGAGCGCGGCAACGACCTCGGCAATGTACTTCGTCGGTTGGTCATACGCTGACGGTGAGACATCTTGCTTTGTCACAGTAACGCTGCCAGAATTGACGGGAGCACCCCCACGTTCCATCCACCATGGCCCGGTGACTACCTTGCCAATTAGTGGGTCGCCGAATCCCCACGTATGCAGCAGGAAAAGCACGCTGCCCAGCAGTAGAACATGGTCACCGGATGTGAACATCACGGTGCAACGACGACACTGCCAGTATGCCCTTCGGTGAGGAACTGATGGACCTGCCGCCCCGGCGCGGGGCTGCGAATACCGAAGCGACTTCTGCTCAACGTCATTGGCTCCGCACCAGGGACATGGGACTGGGTCGGCAAATCTACGCAGTCTGACAGGCGTGATTCTATCCAACCACGTCAAGATGTCGCCACGGACCAGGCTCTTCTCAGCAATCCGAACCGCTACATCTACAATATCGTCGTTCTCGGCCTCGGGTACGTAGCCCTGCTCGCGCAGGAACTCGAACGTCAAAATCGTTGCTGTCCGCTTGTTGCCGTCCACGAAGGGATGGTAGTTGATGAGCCGCTCAAGCAGTTCCGCGGCCTTGTCCAGTACGGTGGGATAGTACAGGGTCCCATCTGCGAGCCCTGTCCACGGACGCTCGATCGCCGCCCGAAGCATGGACTCATCCAGAATACCGGGCGCGCCGCCGTATCGGGCTATGATGCGGTCGTGGAGTCCCGCGACCCGAGTCAGCCAGACTGCTACCGGTTCGCGAGCTCCCGCCATGCAGCGTCGAACTTCTCCAACACGTCGCGACTCGCCTCGGAATCGGACTTCAGCAGTTCTTCGGCCGCTCGGCCCACGAACTCACCAACGGCCCTCTGATACAGGGCCTGGAGCTCTCGGCTCCTTGTAGTGACGCCGAGCTCTCTGGCAACGCGGTCCCGAAACTCCGGTCTGGATGTGTCTACGCACCCCTCGTGCTCAAGGCGCTGCATCTCGCGGTTGAACGGCTCCCAGACCTCGCGATGGCGTTGGCGATACCAATCCTCGAGTTCCTTCAGGCCAGCAAGCTCGGCGGCCTCGGCCTCCAGCTTCTCCAGAAAGGCACGCTCTTCTCTGTCTGTGGCGCTCATGCTACTAGCCTACACGAGGCGTGCTCGCCGTCAAC
>JAFGRF010000397.1 GCA_016935295.1 Caldifarciminota bacterium
AGTCGGCACCGAGGTGCTCTATAACGCCGGAGTCATGGACCCGAGCGTCGCAAGCATTGCCCGCTCGCTCTCCGACATCGGCCTCGAGCACATCGAGATCCGGACCGGCCGGGCGTATGAGTTCCAATTCGGCGGCAGCCGGGGCCGGCGCGCAGCCGACTCGGCCCGCGGCCTGGTCGTCAAAGGGTTGCTGGTCAATCCCGTCATCCAGCACACTGCCCGGGCAGGTGAACAGGTCTTTGTGCATGCGAAACCTTACCGGTTCCACAAGAACATTGTCAAGCTGCGCGGACTGGCAGTTGCCGAGCTGGAAGCGCTGTCCAAGGAGGGTCTGCTGGCCTTGAGCCGTGCTGAGATGTCCGCGTTGCAGGAGTACTACGACAAGCTCGGCCGCGACCCTACGGACGTCGAGCTCGAGACATTCGCTCAGACCTGGTCCGAGCACTGCCAGCACAAGACCTTCAAGGGCGTGATTGACATTGATGGCCGGAAGGTAGAGAACCTGCTGAAGTCGACGGTCTTCAGGCTGACCGAGGAACTGAATCTCCCCTGGTGCCTGTCGGTGTTTCACGACAACTCGGGCGTGATCGAGTTCGACGAGCAATACGGACTCAGCTTCAAGGTCGAGACCCACAACCATCCATCGGCGCTGGAGCCGTACGGTGGGGCCGCCACCGGCATCGGCGGCGTCATCCGTGACTGTCTCGGCACCGGTCTCGGGGCAAAGCCGATTCTGAACACCGACGTGTTCTGCTTCGCGCCCGTCGACACGCGGTCAGACGAGGTGCCGCGGGGCGTGCTGCATCCGCGCCGGGTAATGAAGGGCGTGGTGGCGGGCGTCCGCGACTACGGCAACCGGATGGGCATCCCGACGGCCAACGGTGCGGTCTACTTCGACTCGGGCTTCCTCGGTAACCCGCTGGTATTCTGCGGAACGCTCGGTCTCATTCGCAAGGACAGACTCGAGAAGCGGGTCCGGCCGGGCCAGCAGGTCGTGCTGCTGGGCGGCAGGACCGGGCGGGACGGTATCCACGGCGTTACGTTCGCTTCGCTTGAACTCCACCAGGAGTCCGAGGAGATTTCGGGCGGGGCGGTTCAGATCGGGAACCCGATTGAGGAGAAGAAGGTGACCGACCTTGTACTCGCGGCCCGCGACCAGAACCTGTTCAGCGCCATCACCGATTGTGGTGGAGGTGGGCTTTCTTCGGCAGTCGGCGAGCTCGCCAGCGAACAGGGCTGCGTGGTGTGGCTTGACCGCGTGCCGCTCAAGTACGCCGGGCTATCGCCCGCCGAGATCTGGATTTCCGAGGCCCAGGAGCGGATGATCTTGTTTGCCGAGCCCGGCAGCGTCAAGGGACTGCTCAATCTCGCGGCTGCTCATGACGTTGAGGCAACCGTGATCGGTCGGGTGACCGGCAACGGCCGGCTGG
Source organism: Caldifarciminota bacterium (assembly GCA_016935295.1). Lineage (GTDB taxonomy): Bacteria > Hydrothermota > Tepidihabitantia > Tepidihabitantales > Tepidihabitantaceae > UBA2258. Next base: position 1,431 of record JAFGRF010000397.1, read on the forward strand.
TGCTCAAGTTCCGCCGGCAAGTGGTGGCTGACATAGAGATGAGGTTCCTGCACCACGGCTGGCGCGGCACCTCCAAGAAGGCCCACTGGCAGCGGCCGGAGACGGCCGATCCATCGGTGCCGACCGGGCTGGACCTTGCCGGCGAGATGCTCAAGCTGCTGCAGGCGCCGAATATCGCCAGCAAGGAGTGGGTGGTCAGGCAGTACGACCACGAGGTGCAGGGGACATCCGGGCTGAAGCCGTTCTGCGGTCGAGGAAACACCGGGCCGAGCGACGCATGCGTATTGATGCCGGTTCGCGGTACCTCGCGGGGTTGCGTGGTGGCGTGCGGGCTGTGTCCCCGCTACGGTCTCATCGATCCATACTGGATGGCGGCATCAGCCATCGACGAGGCCCTGCGCAACTGCGTAGCAGCCGGCGCCGACATCGAACGCATCGCGCTGCTCGACAATTTCTGCTGGGGAAGTCCCGACCGCCGGGACCAGCTCGCGGGGTTGGTGAGGGCGGCCGAGGCGTGTTACGACATAGGCAAGAAGTACCGCGTGCCGTTCATCTCCGGCAAGGACTCGCTGTACAACGAGTTCAAGAGCGAGTCCGGCGAGTCGCTGCCCATCCCGCCGACCCTGCTCATATCGGCAGTGGGTGTTATCCCCGATGCTTCACGGACCACCACGCCGGACTTCAAGCATGCGGGTTCCCTTGTCTACCTGTTGGGGGAGACACTTGTAGAGATGGGAGGCAGCGAGTACTTCCGTCGGCACCACGGCCTGGGGCGGGACGTGCCCAAGGTCGATGCGGCACGCGGACGCCGCACCATGGTCGCGGTCGGCTCTGCCATCCGCGACGGCACTGTAACTGCCTGCCACGACCTGTCAGATGGCGGCCTGGGGATTGCGCTGGCCGAGATGTGCCTCTCCGGCGCGATTGGAGCGCGAGTCTCTCTCAGCAAGGTCCCCGGAAGCCAGCGCTTCAAGCGCGACGACTTCCTGCTCTTCAGCGAGTCGAACAGCCGGTTCCTTTGTGAGGTGCCGTCTCGTCAGCGCGGCTTGTTCGAAGGCCTGGTCTCGGGTCTGAGGGTCCCCTGCCGTGCAATCGGCCGGACCTTGGATGAACCGGAGTTGGTTGTCGATGGGCTGCGGGGAGACGAGGTTGTGCGCCTCAGGTTGAGCGAAGCCGAGAACGCGTGGCGCAGGGCGCTGACTCGCCGCCTCTAGATCTCTATCGCCTGGACCGCGCCCCGGCCCGTCTCCACAAGAAAGGGTATCAACTCGGCGAACTGCTTCTTGTGTCGGTGATACAGGAAGCGGACGACCATCGAGAGATTGATGCCGCTGAGGACGGCGATACGCGAGTGGCTCCGTTTGACCTCAAGCCCGGCGTTGGCACAGCTGGAACCGAACATGTCGGCAAAGATGATGACATCGGCACCATCGGGCAAGGCCATGATGGCCTGCTCGAGCCGGCCCCGCAGTTCGCCAACCTGGCATTCCAGATTCGAGAGAGCGCTCACGCCGTCAACGTCGGGCACGATGGCGCGCGCGGCCTCCAGCATGGCCCGCGGCAGGTCGCCCTGACCGATGATGATCGCGTGGACCATGGCTCGACTAGGTCACTCCCGGTCGTCCGTGATGAACGGGTCGATCCGCGGGGACTTGCTCATTACTGACGTGAGCGCGTCGTCGAAGACCTTGGCCGGCTGGTAGCCAAAGACCTTGAGGATGTGGTTCTTGGCGATCACTTCCAGCACCAGGGCCAGGTTTTTGCCCGGGATGACCGGAATCGTCACCCGCGGTATGCGGACGCCGAGGATGTCGGTCAGCCGTTCCTCGATGCCGGTTCGTTCGTAGTCCA
>JAFGRF010000069.1 GCA_016935295.1 Caldifarciminota bacterium
GGGGGTCTTTCGAGCCGGATAGAGGCTAGTCGCCGGAGAATGCTGAACTTAGGGCCGATTCTCATCGCCCGCGCCATCCTACAGCGCTGTAGAATCGCCGCCCTGCCGTACGCCGCTCTGTCCGTTGATCTCTCTATCCCTCGTCTGCTTCTCTTCTCTGACGCCAGTATTGTGGAAATTGGACGCAGCCAACTTCGGCGGGAACCATGCTAAAGCCTGACCACAGCTCTCTCGGCCGGTTACGTGAGTGCCGGGCATCGCCTGGACCGGCACAGCATGTGCTCTGCATTCGTCCGATGAGGAACGTAAATCAAGACCTGTCTGCGTGCAACGCACAGGCAGACCTCGGCACAAGTCGCGGGTCCGTGCTTCATCCGGCTGCACCGAGCCGAATGGCGAAGCATCGTCCGGGACAGCGGCCGCGCCTTGACTCCGAGTCAGGCACGTCCTGACGGCCGGTGGAGGGCGGATCCCTCCCCGACTTGACGACCATATGATTGATGGTCACGCGGCGGGCTCGTTTCAGTTGACTAGTCCTGTCGTGGAGGTACACTGATACCTCAAAGGCAGGACCTGATGAAGCCAAGACCCTTGCTGTACATCGAGACATCGGCGTTCGGGTTCTATTTCCACCAAAACCCAAGGAATGCACTTCGCCGCGAGGCTGCTGTCGCCCTGTTTTCGGCATCATGGAGGCTGCCACCTCTCCGCTGACGTTCGATGAACTCCGACGTGCAGCAGAACCGCTTCGGTCACGGCTTCTACCGCTCGCCGATGGGATTCGCCGACTTGTGGCGGACGAGCAGGAAGTGGTGAGGTTGACCCGGGCCTACGTGGACGGCCGTGTCATTCCTTAGGACTTCGAGGAAAACGCAACCCACGTCGCCTATGCCACGCTCGCCAGAGCCGACGTGCTGGTTTCCTTCAACCTTCGGCACCTGGCCAACGAGTGGGCCGAAAGACGGATAGGTGCCGTGAATCTGCAGGAAGGCTATCTGCCGCTGAGAATCCGCACTCCCGAGGAGGTGCTTGAGTATGGCAGTTGACGGCATGGAGTTCCTGGACTGGCTGCACAGAATCCGAGGGGAATCGGCAGCGGAGCGAAAGCGCCGTGGTATCAGTGGCGTAGAGTGGCTCAAGCAGGTCGAAGAACGAGCCGCTGCGGTGGAGAAAGAAATCGCCGAACTCGCCGCACCCGTCGCCCGCGACCGACCGCCGACCAACCAGCGCCGTCCGAGGAGCCGCGAACGGCGAGCAAACGGCTAGCGATGAGACTAACGCCTTCAGACTTGACGAAGACTGGCAATATGGGAAGTGTCCCTCTTTTCCTCCGCAACATCAGACCAACGGGTTCTCGCATCGCCATGGCGACGATACCAAGCCTGCCGCCCGGCTTCGATACCCGCCGGCACTCGGCCAGCACAAGCGGGATGTCCGGCGTGTCGAACAGCTCCAGCGTGAAAGAGAAGAAGGCGGCATCGAAGCCGGCATCGGGCCAGGGCAGCTCCACCGCTTCCGCTGCAGCCCAGAGCATTGGCGCCCAGTCCTCTGGCTGGCGGGTGTCCTTGACCAGCGCTGTGTCGCGTCTATCTTGTTCCCTCAATGCGAATGCCTCCGCCAAAGTCAGCCGTGAATGGTGTTGAGTACAAGATCAGGCCGAAGGTAGCAGACGCCGAACTCAACGAGCTCTTCGCCTCGGCATGGGAGGGCCATGTTGAACGCATGTTCGGGCCCGTACTGCAGCAGGGTCTGACCTATGTCTGCGCATACGCTGGAACCCGCCTCGTCGGATTCGTCAATGTTGCCTGGGACGGAGGAGTCCACGGCTTCATTCTGGACACCACTGTGCATCGGGACTATCAGCGGAGGGGCATCGGCACCGAGTTGGTCCGGCAGGCAGCAGAGGTCGCGGCAGAACTGGGCCTAGCGTGGCTCCATGTGGACTGCGAGGCAGAGCTTGAGGCATTCTACCGTGGCTGCGGCTTCAAGCAGACGAAAGCCGGCCTGCTCAGACTGCGGAATGCCGAGGAACGGGCGTGACAACGGCAGGGCGCGGCGCGTGCCGTTCTTCACTGCTGCGTGCTCCGGCTGCGCCTGCGGGCTAGCCATGACGCCGAGTAGTACAACTCCTGTTTCAATGAGCCTGCGCCGGGCGACAGCGCAGGACAGCGCCTTCGCGTACCAGGTGAAAAAGACGACCCTCGGCGACTACGTGCGGCAGGTCTGGGGCTGGGACGAGGACGAACAGCACCGACTGCACGAGCGGCGTTTCGCGTCCCAGGACTTCCAGATCATCGTGGTATCGGGAGTCGATGCCGGGGTGCTTGCGCTCGAGTACAGGCCCGACTGCCTGCGGGTCAACCAGCTGCTCCTGTTGCCCGAATATCAGGACAGGGGCATCGGCACGGCCTGCATGCGGCAGGTGATCAATGATGCAGCCGGGCGCCGACTGCCGGTTCGTCTCCAGGCGCTGAAGGCAAACCACCGGGCCGCGGAATTCTATAGACGGCTGGGTTTCCGCGACGCCGGCACGGACGACATCCACATCAAGCTGGAGAGGCCGGCCGACGGTTCACGGCCGGCGGCTGTCAGGCCGGAGCAAACAGGTCTGCCGGCGGCGCGACGAGGTCCGATTCGTCTGGACCGAGTGCCAGCCGAGCCCTATCCCGATCTGGCTTCCGTACTGCACGAACTGGTCACCAGCGTCCAGAACCTACTGGACGGAAACCTGGTTGGGGTCTATCTTGTCGGCTCGCTCGCTACAGGCGATTTCGACCTCGACAGCGACGTTGACTTCCTGGTCGTGACTGAGGATGATATCGCCGATGAAGCGGCCCCGACGCTGCAGGCGATGCACGGCCGAATCCACGGACTGGGCTGCTATCCGGCGGAGCACTTGGAGGGGTCGTACATCAGCCGTGCCGTGCTCAATCGCGCTGAGACCGTAGGCGTCCAGCCGCTCTGGTACGTCGACAACGGCAGCACCGTCCTGGAGCGCTCAACCCATGACAACAGGTGGCACGTACGATGGGTGCTGAGGGAACGGGGAATCGCGCTCGTCGGTCCGGAGGCGGTGACGCTTCTCGCTCCGGTTCCGCCGGAGGCTGTGCGCCGCGAGGTCCTCGGGATGATTCGGCAGATCGCACAGGACTTCGGCGCTGCCCTTGCCGACCCCTTGTCCTACTGGACGTCCCGATTCGGGCAGTCATACGCGGTGTTGACCTATTGCCGAATGCTCCAGACGCTCGAGACCGGCACCGTGCAATCCAAGCTCTCCGGCATGAAGTGGGCGCTCCGGGAGCTCGACCCCGGCTGGGCCGGCCTCATCGAACAGGCTTGGACCGAACGCGAAGGCGTCCGCTATTGCCTCAAGATTCGGCAGCGTGCCGCCGAATCGGCGCTGGCGCAGACCCATGAGTTCATCAAGTATGCGGTCCGCGAGAGCGAGACCCATTTTGCCCGGTGGAAGACAAACGACGCCCGCCCCGCACGATGATGGCAGCAGGAGGCACGGCGGCATAGGTACGGCGTCCCCGAGGGAGGTTTTCACCGGGTTCCTGCGGCGGGTTGCGCCGTGGCGGGGAAGCCGTTATAATGGACGCGCATGAGCGCCCGGGCCAAGGTCGCAGTCCTTCGCACCAAACCTGAATCGGTCCTCGAGGACTATCGCCGGCTGCTGAAGCTCGCCGAGGCCGACAAGTTCCTCGCTCCCGGCAAGACGACCATCCTGAAAGACAACATCTCCTGGCACTATCCCATGCCCTCGGCCAACACGACGCCGTGGCAGCTCGAAGGCACAATCCTCGGGCTCAATGATCTCGGCTACACGGACCTTTCGTGCGTGCAGAACAAGACCGTGGTCATCGACACCTACAAGGGCGAGGACCTGAACCAGTACGTGCCGATATTCCGGAAGTGCGGAATGCCGGTGCTCTACAACTTCAGGCCCGAGGATATGAAGTGGGTATCGTTTGAGCCCAAGGCGAAGATGCTTGCGCTCGACCGCATCTACCCCGAGGGTCTGAAAATGCCCGACTACTTCTTCGGCAAGAACATCGTCCACCTGCCGACCGTGAAGTGCCACATCTATACGACCACGACCGGCGCGATGAAGAATGCTTTCGGTGGACTGCTATCTACCCACCGTCACTACACCCATACGCTGATCCACGAGACGCTCGTTGACCTGCTCGCCATACAAAAGGAAATCCACTCCGGCATCTTCGCGGTCATGGACGGTACGACCGCCGGTGACGGACAGGGCCCGCGCACACTGAAGCCGCTGATAAAGAACGTCATCCTCGCGTCCGGCGACCAGGTTGCGATTGACGCGGTGTCCGCGAAGCTGATGGGGTTCGACCCGATGTCGATCAAGTACATTCGCCTCGCCCACGAGGCAGGACTCGGCGTCGGCGACCCGCGCGAGATCGAGTACGTCGGCGACGACGTGGAAGGCGAAAGCTGGAACTTCGACGTCGGCTGGAACTTCCACCGGGTCATGGGCTGGCTCTCGTGGTACGGCCCGACCCGGTTCCTCCAGAA
>JAFGRF010000070.1 GCA_016935295.1 Caldifarciminota bacterium
AGTCCGGCGACTGCCGGTTGAAGTGCCTGCCGACGTTGAGGATGAGGTTTGGAGCCGGTATTGTGAGGTCCTGCAGTTGCAGAGTCACGAGACCGCTCCATGCAAGCCGGGCAGTCTGTGACGGGGCTGACGGGTCGAGAACCTGCCAGCCGGTCTTGACCTGGCGTGGCAGGAAAGAGTAGGACGCGGCACCGCCTAGCTTGAGCACGGGCAGGACCGGTAGCGAGAGCTTGGCGCCGGCCTTGAGGTCGTTGAACCCCCAGACGAATCCATCCGCGGTGCTGGACATGGGGGATTGGAACGCAGCGCCCCAGGACCCGAACAGCTCAAGCCCTACGTACTTCGTTACGAGCGGCGCGTAGCTCAGCTCGGGCGCGATGAGGTCGGCAATCCAGCCGCCCGAGTTGGGTGCGTTCCCGAGGGTGGAGAAGTCGGCGTTGCGGACGAGTCCGCGGAGCGAGAACGTCAAGCCGGCTTCCGGTTCGACCATCGCGTTCTGGATACGGAACAGCCCCTTGCCGCCGCCGAACCCCGGATAGGCGAACAGCAGCGTGGGCAGTACGGCCGCCGTCAGCGTCAGTGTTGACAAAGTCGTCTTCATGTCCCCTCCTCTGTTTGTGCGAGCCGCCATGACCTCTGACCGCGGCAGAATCGGCGGGCCCGCTTCCGTGAGAGCAGAGTCCTTGGTGAAGGCGAAGCAGCCGCGTGGTTGCGGCTGCTTCTACTATCAGGAACCGTTGTGCCTAGTAGTCCAGGTCCAATCGAGTGACGCCGGTCCTCACTTGCCGAACCGGCTCGGGTCGTCGAAGAAGTTGCCGAACTCAACCGGCACGGTGCCGACCGCCCGAACGCTGCGACCGGCCACCGAGTCGTAGCCCGAGAACGTGATTCTGGCCTCAGCGAGGTCGATGATATCCGTGTAGTACGGGTCATCCTCGTCGATGAAGTCGACGAAGACCTTCTGTTTCCATGCCGCCGATATCGGGGTCATGTAGAAGGTGGTTATCGTTTTGCCGCTCGCGTCGGCCACGCACGACTGCGAGAGCGAGATCCTCACCTCTTCATATGGCGGCGGGTCATCGGTGAGGTTCTTGCTGGTGAATTTGACCGTCACCTCGCTGATCAGTGCTTCGTAGGGCGTCCACGTCGGCAGTCCGGCGCCGATTTCGACGTACTGCAGCTCTACCTTGAGCGAGTCAGGCATGACCTGGTAGAGGGTGATTACCTCGGTTTCATCATCCTCCGTGATGGAATACTGGTAGAAGTCCGACAGGTCCGATCGCAGCGCGTTGCCGTTGTTGATCGACACGACACGGAGCGTTGCGTCTCGCTGGCAGCCGGCCATGACGAGCAGGCTACCTGCGGCGAGCACGGTCAGAAGGCCAAGCAGAGAACGACGCATACGGTTCCTCCTTAGTATAAAGCCGTCACAGAATTTTAGCCTCCGAGTGACCCGTGTCAAGTGGATTCGGCACGGCGGTTGATTCGGCGCCCGCGCCCCGGTGCCTTTATGCCACCGGCCGTCCGGTGAGTGCACACTCGCCGCCATTCCAGCGTGAGGAAGGGAAGCGAAAACCTGCCCCTGCGGTTCAGCATCCGCGCTGCGGATTCAGGTCTGGACCAGCCGGATAGTGTGGTTGATCGGGCATGTCTTCCCCAACATCGCCGTGACCGAGCAGTACTTCTCGTGGGAGAGTTCAACAGCGTGTTTGACCCTCTCCTCATCGAGGTTGCTGCCGGTCACCACGTACTCGATATCGATCCTGGTGTAGGGCTTAGGGTGATCCTCTGACCGTTCGGCAGCGATGTTGAGTTCCACTGCGGTGACGTCCTGCCTCATCTTCTTGAGAATCGGCACGACGTCCATGCCGGTGCAGCCACCAAGGGCGATGAGCAGAAGCTCCATCGGCTTGGTTGCCGAGCTGTCGCCACCGAACTCGGGTCCGGAGTCCATCGGGACGGCGTGATTCGAGCCCGCCTTGCCGATGAACGTCATCCTGCCGGCCCAGCGGATATCGGCCTCGTATTTCATGCGGCCGTCCTTTCTGACTAGATCTTCCTCGAGAGGTTGAAGCCCACACGGAGATAGCCCTTGAGTACGTCGAGGACGTCCGAATAGGCTGTCGGGGGGCCATAGCTCCGGAAGAGAGCCGGGGCCGTCTGACCCCGCGAAGTCCCCAGCGATATGGCGAAATCGTGCCAGCCAACCTGTTTCTCGGCGGCTATGCTGACGGCGAGTTGCCGTGTCGTGGAGTCACGGCCGACCAATACGGGCTCGGCCTCGAGTCCGGCTGAGTAGCCGGCACCCAGGTCGACCTTCGCTCCCAGCCCAAGCGAGAGGTAGTGGTGCTTCAGGTTCGTTGTGTAACGCGGCTGCGCTGCCAGTGCCAGCCGTTCGTCAACCACGTGGTGCGTATTCAGGCCGATGACCAGCCAAGTGCTGTCCAATGAGATCCGATAGAGGTGCGTGTTCACCTCCGGGTAAAGAGTGAACCAGGCGGACGGTGCCCAGGCGGCGTGCACCCCGATCTCCCGGCTGGATATGCCATCGGCTACACCTACCACAACGCGGTCGCCGAGCGACTTGTCGATGGTCACCCGGACGTTGGCGCCGGTGAACGCCCGCAGCGGGTCCTGGTTCCAACCCGGGGCGGCCAGGGCCGGCAGAAAGCGGTGCGAGACCACGACCTGCCAGACGTGCGACTCGGGGAGAACCCCGGTGGGGAGATTCACGAATCGCTGTGCGGGAAATGCAGCTACCAGCAACAGCAGCAGGTTCATGATTCACCGTTCATGAGCTACCTCACCAGTTCGACACGGGCCACCCGGTCGATTCCCTCACCCAGCCGGACGAAGTACGTCGCACCCGGCACGATCTGCCCCTTCGCGTCACGGCCGTCCCAGACGACGCGCAGCAGTTCGCCGTCGGGCTCCGGCGTAAGCGAGCGGACGAGCCGGCCGGACGAGGCGTAGATCCGGGCCGGCGTCCCGGCCGAGCCCTGGTAGCTGATGACGACACGGTCGCGGGTCGGATTCGCATAGCGCCAGAAGCGGCGGCCGGTGACGGTGCCCGGTTCGGCGACCCCGGTTTCAGCGAGCACCAGGCTGTCGCGGCAGGTTTTGTCACCGGAGGTTGAGCCGTTGTTGTCGGCGGCGTTCGTACACCAATAGAACCGGACCGGGCCGGTGCCGGCAGCAGGGGCGCGCCAGCTGAAGGTCCAGCTTGTCGGACCCGACGTTCCCCGGAACGTGCCGGCGCTTGTCTGCTTCAGGTATCCGGGCGCAGCCGGGCTGTACTGGGTGTTCGTGGAGTCGGTGACGATGAGTTGACCCGCGCCGTTGCCGGAGTCGTCAACAACGGTCAGCTCGAAACCCCAGCGGAGTTGTCCGGCGTAGCGGACCGAGAGCGTGAGCGGGTAGAGGGAGTCAGACTGGTACCAGCCGCCGACGAGACCATCAAGGTCGGTCGAGTCGGCCGGACCGGCGCCGGAGTGACAATCGAGGCACGTGCCTTCTCCCGGCCTTCCGGTCTTGCCATCGGGCGGCCCGGAAGAATAGCCGTGCAGTATTGCGACGCAGACGAGAAGCGCAAGCAGGCTGCGGGTCATCAGTCCTCCTAAAGATGGTCATACAATGACTTTACACGTGTGCGAGCGGCGTCCGACGAAAGAAACCACGGATCACAGCCTTCCGACGCTG
>JAFGRF010000071.1 GCA_016935295.1 Caldifarciminota bacterium
CAATGACGCGGACCTCGACCTTACGGGCGGAGTTGCCGCCGACGTGCTGGATTTCGCCGTCCTGCAAGAACCGAAGCAGCTTGGCTTGCGCTGCGAGGCTCATGTCGCCGACTTCGTCGAGGAGAACCGTGCCCTTGTCAGCGAGTTCCAGTTTGCCAGGCTTCTGTGCAACTGCACCGGTGAATGCACCCTTCTCATGGCCGAACAGCTCGCTTTCTATCAGCTCGCTCGGGATGGCGGCGCAGTTGAGCCGCACGAAAGGGCCGCCGGCGACAGCACTCTTCCGGTGTATCGCACGGGCCACGAGCTCCTTGCCGGTCCCGTTCTCGCCGAGAATCATCACGCTCGCCTTCGAAGGCGCAACGCGGTCTATCATTTCGTACAGCCGTTGCATCGGGCCGGACGTTCCGACCATCTGGTAGCGGGCCAGGGTCTCCGTACGGAGCGATTCGACTTCCCGTCGCAGGGCGTCTTGTTGGAGAGCGTTCTTGATCACTAGCGCAACCCGGTTCGGGTCGGGAGGTTTCTCGATGAAGTCATAGGCGCCACTCTTGGTTGCCTCTACCGCGAGCTTGATGGTGCCGAAACCCGACACCATCACGACCGGCAGCGCGGGCCGGCGCTTCTTCACCTCACCCAGCACCTTGAGCCCGTCGAAGTCGGGCAACTGGAAGTCGAGCAGGATAAGGCTAAGGTCGTTATCGTCGACCCGCTGCAGGGCTTCGGTCCCATCAGCCGCCGAGACCACTTCATAGCCCTGCTCGGTCAGCATCTCGCCCAAGAGTGTCCGGACCTTGGCGTCGTCGTCAACTACAAGTATGCGCTGCTTCATCAAGGCGAACTCATGCAGCAAGTGTGCCGAGTGCGGATAGGGCTATCCATAGACCGCAGATGAGACTCAGATGGCGCACACGAGCAAGGAACCGGACAAGTCATCCACAGATTGCCACCGATTGACTCCGGGCCCCTGAGGAGGGACTCTCCGAATCTTCCTGAATTGGTGCAATCGTGGACGCACCGACGCATCTCGTCGAATCGTAGCCGGGGGTAGCTGGTTGTCAAGCCTGCCCGGCGGGCGTGCAGACCGGACGAAGGCAGATGTCAGATGCTGGAAGCGAGAAGTCAGAGGTTCGGAAAGCGGGAGGCGGTCAGCGGTGCCGGCTTTGTGCCTTGGTGCCTTTGTGGTGAATCGGCGTGCTAGTGGTGAAACAACCTCAAACCGGTAAAGACCATGACCATGCCGTATTCGTCGGCGGCGCGGATGATGCCTTCGTCGCGGGATGAGCCGCCGGTCTGGACCAGGTAGCGGACGCCGGAACGGGCGGCGCGGTCGATGTTGTCGCGGAAGGGAATGAAGGCGTCCGAGCTCAGGGCCACGCCGTCAAAGCGGGAGAGCCAGTCCTGTTTTTCTTCCCGGGAGAGCGGCGCGGGCACGACATTGAAGTGGAGCCGCCAGGCCGCGAGCTCGGCTTGGCCAAGGAGGCCCCTGTCGGACAGCGCGGTTGCGTCTTCTTCGAGAAAGAGGTCAATCGCGTTCGCTTTCTCGGTGCGGGTCGCGCCTTTCTTGAAGTCGAGCGCGCGCACTCTGGGATGGAGGCGGAGCAGCCATTTGTCGGCTTTGGCGCAGGCGATGCGCGTGCAGGCGATGCGCGACTGCTGGCCCGCGCCCATGCCGATGACCTGGCCGTCATAGGCGACAGAGACCGAGTTGGACTGGGTGTACTTGAGGGCAAGCGTGGCGATGAGCATGTTGGTGCGGGCTTCGTCCGGTATCTGCTTCTTGAATGTCACGACTTTCTCAAGCAGCGCCGGTGTGATGGCCGCCTTGTTGCGGGCCTGCTCAAGCGTGACGCCGAAGACCTGCCGGGATTCGAGCTCGGGCGGCTGAAAGGAGGGGTCGATTTCAAGCACCGGGTAGGTGCCGTTCTTTTTGGCCTGGAGCAGCTTGAGCGCGGCCGGTTCGTATCCGGGCGCGATGCAGCCGTCCGAGACTTCGCGGCTGATGACCTTGGCGGTGGATTCATCGACCGTGTCCGAGAGCGCGATCCAGTCGCCGAACGAGGCGAGTCGGTCGGCGCCCCGCGCGCGGACGTATGCTACGGCAAGCGGCGAAAGCTCGGCGCCGGATACGAAACAGGACTCGGCAAGCTCCGGCGAGAGTGGGAGGCCGGTGGCGGCGCCGGCCGGTGAGACGTGCTTGAACGAGGCGGCCGAGGGCAGGCCGGTCATCTCTTTCATCTCACGGACCAATTGCCAGGAATTGAGCGCATCGAGCAGGTTCACGTAGCCCGGAGAACCTGCGAGGACTTTGAACGGCAGGCTGCCCTCAGGTACAGATGCCCGGGCCGAGCTTTGGTGGGGATTGACGCCGTAACGGAGCTTTATCTCGTCCATGCGGGTTGAAGTTAGCGGAGCGGGTGCCAAAGTCAAGCGCAGGAGGCCTCAAGCCGCAAGGATGAGGATGAGGTTGAGAGACAGACCCGGGATGAGCTTCTGCCGGACGAGTCCCAGGATAGACATAGGAGCCACGAAAGCACGAATCTCGAAGTCCGAATTCCGATTGAAGCTCGAATGGGAAATAGCGAATTGGGCGATTCGGACTTGAATCGTCATTCTGGTTTCGGGTTTCGGGCTTGGCCGTGGGTGTCCTCGTGGCCGCCAATATCGGTTCCGGGGCGGATTTGACCGGTAGGCAAAGGCCGGCTAAGGTTTTACTCCTGCGAGAATCATGACTGCCTGCTACCGGAACCACTAAGGAGGAATGATGAACCAGATTCTTGTGCTTGAGGGAAGTCCGAGGGAGGGCAACACCAGCACGGTGACCGACTGGGTGCTGGCCGGAATGGGCAGAGGCAACAAGGTCACGCGGG
>JAFGRF010000072.1 GCA_016935295.1 Caldifarciminota bacterium
TCGCTCAGAAGACTGCCTGGCCGATCCGGATGTCAGCGCCGTGGTGATTGCCACGCCTGCTGTGTCGCACTTCGAGCTGGTCCGGTCCGCGCTGCGGGCCGAAAAAGATGTCTTCGTCGAGAAACCCCTGGCACTGACGCTCCGCGACGGACAGGAACTGGTGAGGACCGCCGCGGGCTCGGGTCGGATCCTCATGGTGGGCAATGTTCTGCGGTACCACCCGGCCATCTGCAGGCTGAAGGAGATGATCGATGCGGGAGAACTGGGCAGGGTCGAGTATATCTGTTCGAACCGCCTGAGTGTTGCCCGGCCGCGCGCTGAGGAGAACATCCTCTGGAGTTTTGCCCCGCACGAAGTATCGGTCATCCTCGGCCTGCTCGGCGAGCAGCCGCTGGCCGCGTCGTGCCAGGGCGGGGACTACTTGAGCCGTGGAGTATCCGATGTCACCATCAGCCAGTTCGTGTTCGCCGGAGGAGTCCGCGCCCAGATCTTCGTGAGCCGGCTGCGTCCGTTCCAGGAGCAGCGGCTGGTCGTCGTCGGATCCGATGAGATGGCGGTCTTTGACGAGGCCGCGCCTGACCGGCTGGTAACCTACCCGCGCGGCGACTGGAAGAACTCCTCTGCAGGTACGGGCGACGCAACCGGTGTACCGGTGCCGATTGACTCAACCGAACCGGTGAAGGCTGAGTGTTTGGCGTTCCTCGAGAGTCTGGAGACACGCCAGCCTCCGGTCACGGACGGCGAGGGGGAACTGCGTGTATTGGAGGTGCTCGATGCCTGCGAACGCTCGCTATCAAGCGATGGGGCACGGACACAGCTTGATCCTCCGGCCCGCAGCCGCCGCGTCCGTAGAACAGGAAGGCCCGGCGTTCAAAACACAGACAGGCCCGCTGCTGCGGGCTACACGCCAGCGCCGTTGTGAGCGAAACGGCTGCCGGACCGACTAGATTAGGCTACGCCCTGCGTACTAGTAGGGCGGCGGGGTCACAGGACCCGGCATGGGCGGAATCGGGATCGGAGCAAACGGTCCCACAAGATCCTCCATATCCTACGGTCTTGTCTGTACCATGTTTGCGGCTGATGCACCCATCGTGAGTGGGGCGTGAATTCCTCGCGCCAAAGCACGGGCGTAGCCTGGATCTTTGTCCTAGTTACGCCTGCTTCGAGCAGGCCACAAAACCTCAATAGTGCTTAAGCAATTACCATGCCTGCAGCATGACAGCAGGTAAGCTTCGCACTTGCGATATATAGCACACTTTTTCGGTCTGCCCGGCAGCTCAGACCAGCCGTCGCACGGCGCCCCTGCGACAATCTAAGTTATTGACACCCATAAGGTTACTCCGGTGCGTCGGAAGGCGGGCGCAGTCTAGTTGGGGTTCGTCCGGTCAATCCCGAAACGCTGCATAAGGCGCTGAAGCTGACGGCGGTGAACTGAAAGCAGTTCCGCCGCCTTGCTCACGTTCCCGCCGGTCACCCGCAGCGCATTGACTACTTCGCGCCGCTCGAAGCGCTCGCGCTTGCCGCGAGGGACTTCGGTCATTCTCTCGATTCCGGCAAACTGGGCACCCAGGTCGTCAATCGCAATCCTGTGCTTCTGGGACATGATGACCGCGCGCTCTATGACGTTCTGCAGCTCGCGGACATTGCCCGGCCAGGCGTAACTGGCGAACACCTCGAGCACTCTTTCTTCGCACCGGTCCACCGGTTTGCTCAACTGCCCAGCGTATCGCTTCACGAAGTAGTCGGCGAGCAACCCGATGTCCCCGGCGCGCTCGCGCAGGGCCGGTACGTTGACGGTCACGCCGTTCACGCGGTAGAACAGGTCCTCGCGGAACCGCCCGGCTTTTACTTCCTGGCGGAGATCCCGGTTCGTCGCGCAGACGAGCCGGACGTCCACCTTGCGCGGCTGGGTTTCACCCACCCGGCGCACGACCTTTTCATCAAGGACCTGGAGCAGCTTGGCCTGGACACCGAGCGTCGTGTTGCTGACTTCGTCGAGGAAGACCGTCCCGCCTGCTGCGGCTTCAAACAGCCCCTCTTTGTCCCGGACTGCGCCGGTAAACGCACCCCGGGCGTGACCGAAGAGTTCGGACTCAAAAAGGTTCTCCGGCAGGGCGCCGCAGTTGATGGACATGAACTCTTGGGACCGGCGCTCGCTCTTCGTGTGAATCAGCCGGGCGAGCACACCTTTGCCCGTACCGGTTTCGCCGGTCAGCAGGACCGTGCAGTTGGACGGCGCGATCCGGTCAATCACCCGGTACACATCCTTCATTGCCTTGGAGCGGCCCATGAAGTAGCCGGTGGCCGCATCCACCAGCATATCCTCGCGCAGCACCGACATCTCTTCCTGCAGCTTCCTGAACGCCGCCGACTTGTCGATGGTCGCGGCCAGCAGGTTGGCGACGGAGGCGAGGAGGTTCATGTCTTCCTCAAGAAAGAGATGCGCCGTAACCCGGCTGTCGACGTAGATCGTGCCCACCACCCGCTTCTCCACGGTGAGCGGCACGCAGAGCAGCGAGCGGATCTTGTTGAGCATGACGCTGTTGGCGCTGTTGAAGCGGGGATCGGTCAGCGCGTCCGCGCTGAACACCGTCTCGCCCCGTTTCACCTTCCGCAGGACTGAACGGGAAATCGCGGTGGCATCCGCCAGCGTGGTGTGGTCGATGTTCCGCCCGGCTGCCGGCACCAGCTTGCTGCGCTGCATGAGAAAGAGGATGCCGCGCTCGGCCTTGATGACGTCGATCACCAGGTCGAGAATACGTTCGAGGAAATCCTCCTTTTCCAGGCCGAGCCCGATGAGCTTGCTGATTTCGTAGAAGACCTCCAGGTACTCCTCGCGACCGCGCACCTTGAGCCGCAACGTCGCGGACACGTGGTTGACCGTTTCCATCAACTCGTCGGCCCGCTGCGCGTCGGGTCGCGCCCCGATCGAGCGTAGGATCGCATGAGCCTCCTTGAGATTGGCCAGCGCCTCATCCACGTCCTGCTCCGCGACAGGTCGGAAGGAAAGCGGGAGCTTGAGGTCGAGACTCATCTCCTGACCGCCGTGCCCGGTCAGTGCTTGGGCCGAGGCCATGAGCGAAAGCGCAAGTTCATGCCGAACGCCGGTTTCTCTCAGCAACTCGATGCTCCGGCGGATCTCCTGGATCCCGCGGTCGGTGCGGTCGAGCATGCACTTGGCCAGTCCCGAGAACCGCAGGGCGACCGCGTACTCGCTGGAAGATGCCTGCTCTCCGAGGCGAACCAGCGCCTGGCGTGCGTCCTCGGCGGCCCGCGCGAACTGCCCCTGCGCCAGCCGCAGTTCGCTGGCCAGCGTGAACAGACGGGCCAGCTTGTGCGGGTCGGGCTCACGCCTGACCAGCCGGAAAGTCTGGGCAACCGTATTCCGAGCCGCTTCGAGCCGCCCGGTTCGGAGCAGGAGCTGGATTCGGCGATCGCCGAGTTCGAACTCCAGGTCGGGTGACAGGTTCTCGCCCGCGAAGGCCCGGATTTCCTCCAGCAGTCGTTCGGCTTCTGCCGTCTCCCCCTGCCGGGTGAGCAGCTGGGCAAGATTCGCCATCACGACGTTTCGCCCGTAGGGATCGGCGTGCGCTTTCTGCCGCAGCTCAATCGCCCGGCGGTAGGCCGCCAGAGCCTGATCCCAGTCGCCGCGTTCTTCGCTCATCGTCCCGAGGTTTGAGTTGAGGTCGGCAATTGCCGTATTGTCGCCGATTCGCTCCGCCAGGTTCAGGGCCTCGGCAAAGCAATTGTACGCCTTGTCCCATTCACTCTCAGCCTGGTGAATAATCCCCAGTCCCTGCAGGGACCGAAGCAGGAAGTAGACCTCGCCCGAACGCCGCTGCGCCGGCAGATACCGTTGATACTGCTCTTTGGCTTTGGTGATGTCGCCGCGGCTCCACCAGAGCGTCGCCAGGAACTGGCTTACTTCGCCGGCACTGCGGTCTGCATGGATTCCCTCATAGATTGCCAGACTGCGCTCGACCAGTTGCTGAGCCAGCACCAGATCCCCTCGCGACCACGCCAGAACGCCCAGATGGTAGAACGAGCGGGCCGATAATCGGCTGTAGACCGCCGGCGTTCGGTTCTTCAGATTCTCAGCCAGTCGCAAAGCAGCAGAGAGCAGTTGGTCGGCCCGGCTGTAGCCGCGCATCGCGTAGTACGACCAGCCCATGTCATTGAGCGTGTCGATATACGCGGGTGCGCTCCTGTCAGGCTCCAGCAGGAGCGCCTGGTTGAGGCTGTCCAGCGCCTCAGGGTGGTGACCCTGCTTCTGGTGGACCTGCCCCGTCTTGCGCTGGAACCGTGCCTGGAGCGACCGGTCCTGAACCATCTCCGCGTCGGCAGCGGTGATTGCCATCCCCTGCGTATACGCATCAATGGCCTCGGGATACCGCCCGGTGGCCTCCCGCAATTCACCGACGCGTTCGTGCAATTCCACGCGCTCGCGCGCCGATGACGTCTGCTTTGACAGCGCGAGTGCCGTTTCGTAGTAGCCAAGTGCCTGCTCGCTCAGCCGGCGCTCGCGGGCCCGGGTTCCGGCCTCCAGCGAGTAGCTGAAGGCGCGGTCTTTGACTCCCGCCTGCGCGTAGTGGTGTGCCAGGTCGAAAAGCAGCTGGTCCGTTTTCTCCGGGTGAAGCTGCTCCAGGGCCAGCGCGACGCGGCGATGGTTTTCACGCCGGACCGGTTCCGCCATCCGCTCGTTGACCGCTGCTTCCAGCATCTTGCTCGACAGGACAAAGGATGCCTCGCCGTCGATGACGAGGCTGCGCAGCAGGCCGATTGACCTCAGCCTGGCGACGGCGCCGGACAGCGCCGGCTCATCCGGCTTCAGCACCGCGCGCAGGAACTCCACGTTGAACGGCCCGGCTGCGGTCGCGCCAATCTCCAGGACCTCCCGTTCCTCTGCGGGCAGGGCCTCCAGGCGCCGGAGCAGCACTTCCGCCACCGAATCCGGGGTCTTGTAGGCATTCAGTGCGTGTTGGACCAGCGCCCACTGGTTGCCTCGCCGGGTGAGGACCCCGCCCTCGATGAGGGCGCGGATTGCCTCAATCACGAAGAGTGGATTCCCGCCGGCGGAGCGCATCAGCCACTCGGTCAGCACTTCCCTGCCCGGCATCTCGCCGACGAGTGACGCCAAGAGCTCCCCTACCTCTTTCTGACCCAGCGGCGGCAGCTGGACATGCTGGAAGCAGCCTGTCCGGCCGAACTCGGCAATCAGGTCCAAGAACCGTGCTTCACTCACGCCGGCCGCGAGCACCATAAGCCGTTCGTTGCCCAGGCCGAAGACAAGGTAGCGGAGGAACTCGAGGCTGTTCGCGTCGTAAAGCTCGAAGTCGTCAACCATCAAAATGAGGCTGTGCCGCACCCGGGAGGACGCGCTCAGTTCCTTCAGGCCGCGCAGCGCGGCTTCGAACAACCGGTACCTATCGCCCGATGCCGCATCCCGGCTTTCGTCGCCGGCCGCCATGTCGACCGCGGAGCAGGTACCGAGATATCCGAGAATCATCTCGACCAACGACTGCCGTCTCGCTCCCAGCGAGGCGCGCTCGAACGAGAGAATAGTCGCGCCCTCGAGTTGGGCCATGAACTTGAACTCGGACAGCAGCCGGCTTTTGCCGACTCCCCGCTCGCCCGAGACGCAGGCCGAGCTTGCCCTTCCCTTGCTCGCGTTGTCAAGCATCTCCCTGAGAGCGGCCAGTTCGTCGCTGCGACCGACAAAACCAGGTGCCACCTGGTACTCGGGCGGTCCGGTCTCTACCACCCGCTTGCCTTTGGGACGGGTGAGCTGCTCAATCACCGCCGCCGCCGAGCGCGGCCTCCGCACCGGCTCGCGCTGCACCAGCGACATCACCAGTGATGCGAAGTCCTCAGGTATGTTGCCGTCGAACTCCCGGGGCGGCTTGAACTCGGACAAGTACTGCATCATTAGCCACTTCCGGAGGTCCTTGTCTTTTCCCGGCCCCCGCCCGGTGATCACCTCGTAGAGCACGAGGCCCAGTGAATACAGGTCGGCGCGGGCGTCGGCGTCCACGCCCTTCAGTACCTCGGGAGCGACATACCCGAGAGTCCCGCGCGCCGTGTCCGCATCGGTCAGTGCAGGTTGGCCGGCAAAGCCGAAGTCAATCAGCATGGCTCGCGGGGCACCATCCTGGCTGGCAACAAGTATGTTCTGCGGTTTGAGGTCGCAGTGGATCAGGCCCTGCGCGTGGACACGGTCCAGCGCCTCGAGCATCTGGACCGTGACGGTCTTCAACTCCGGGCTGAAGCCCTTCGCAAAAAAAGCATTGAGCGGTTTTCCTTCGACGAACTCCATGGTGAAGTACGGCCTGCCATCAGGGGGCGACGCGTAGTCGAACGCCGTGACAATACCCGGATGCGTGAACCGTGACAGGCTGTAGAACTCACGGTTGAGTCGGGCCTCGGCCGCCTTGGGCGCATCGCCGCGGAGCGTCTTCAGGGCAAGGACCCGGTTGGTCACGATGTCCTTGACCTTGTAGGTTTCTGTGACCTCGCCGCCCCCTAGCCAGGAAAGTACCTGGTAGCGGTCAGCGATCAGTTGCGGCTCTCTGGGTTTGGTGGCTTGCGCCATCGTCCCATCATAGCGGAGTCATGTCGTCTGGTCAAGCTGTCCGGTGCGACAATTCCGGTGCGACACCTCGCGGGCTACCCGCGTAATATCCTTTTGTTAAGCTGTCACTTAGCCACCACCCTCACCGTGTCCGGTGCCGAACCACCCCTGCCACTACTGCGACGTTGCTGCCCTATGTCGCGCCTTCTGTCGCACCAGCAACCTGACTCTCGGAGAGGGCATTGCCCGGGCCGCACTGACCCTGCTGCGACGCGTCGCAGCCCGAATGGCTACGAATTTCTCTCCTCCCGCTGAGGGCCGGGAGGATGCCGCCGACGGAACCGGGCCAGGAGATGTTCCGGAAGGAAGGCGCCTTTGACTTTGTCACGACTCTGCCTATATTCACCCGAAGCCAAACGGAGATAACAATGACTCGAACCATAAGGCTGGTATCGGCGCTTGCGCTCCTTGCCGGTGCGGCGTCCGCGGCTGCACCGCCCATCGCGCTCCTGAAGACCATCACGCTCGACAGGTACCCGGACGCGAATGCGGTCGTCGTATTCGATTCCACGCTCGTCACGCTCCAAGCCGACGGCCGGAACGTGACCCGTCGGCACAAACTGGTGAAGATCCTCACCGAGCAAGGCAAGCAGCAGTACGCAACAACCTGGGACGAGTACTGCTTGACTTACTCCAGGGCCGAGGTAAGACTGGCGCGGGTGATATCGCCTGACGGCAGGGTCACGAACGTGTCAAGAAAGGACATCGTGGACGTGGCGGCCCCACTCTGGGAAGGGTCGAAGTTCGTCCTGCCCAACGTGCGGGTGAAGTCCATCCAGTTCCCGGGCCTTGCGCTCGGTTCATCGGTCGAGTGGATTACCGTGGACATTATGCATAACCCGGTGATGGATGGGCAGTACGACGACGAGCAGTACTTCAGCAGCCGGAACCCCGTGCTGGACCTGGCGTACACCATCGATGCGCCGGCGACGATGAAGTTCCGCTGGCTGGTGAAAGGCGGCAGCCTGGATACCTCGTTCGCGACCAGGGGCAGGCGCCAGCGTATGACCTGGTCGGCGCACGACGTGCCCAGGCTGGTGTACGAGCCGCTGATGCCCTACCGCGAGTCGATGACCCGGCTGCTCGTCTGCACACAGCCTGACTGGCAGACGTGGTCGCGCTGGTACTACGACCTCTGCTCTACCCAGTACGACATCGACTCGACCCTCGCGCGTGCAGTCGACTCGCTGACCGCAGGGGCCGAGACCGAGGATGCCAAGGTCCGGGCGCTCTACAACTTCGTCAACCAGCGCATCCGCTACGTCGAGACTTCGTATTCGGGCAGGAAGGCCGGGTACCAGCCGGAGAAGATCAGCCTCACCTTCGAGAAACGCTACGGCGTGTGCCGAGACAAGGCGGCGCTGCTGGTCGGGATGCTTCGCCACGTTGGGGTTGACGCGTACATCACCCTGACAAACCCTGGTTCCCAGACCGACGCGGAACTGCCCGTGGACCAGTTCAACCACGCGACCGTCGCGGTGAGGCGGCCGGACTCAAGCCTCTACTACCTTGACCCTACGGCGGAGAACTCACGCCAGTACCTCGCGGCGTCGGAAATGAACCGCGGAGTACTGGTAGCTACCGAAGAAGGCGACGACCTGCGTTACACGCCGCTCATCCCGGCCGACTCGAACCGGCTCGAGGTGAGCATCGACGACACGCTCTGGGCCGACGGCTCGCTTTCCGGGGCCGTCGTGCTGACACCGATCGGGCAGCAGGAATTCGGCCTGCGCTCGATGGTCCTGTACCTGCCTCCGCTCAAGCAGAAACAGCGCTTTGAGAACTACCTGCGTGTGTTCGGCCCGGGCGCGTGCCTTGATACGATGACAATGACAGACCCACGCGACCTGGACCAGCCGCTCGTCATCAGGCTTCACTTCTCCGTGCCTGACTTCGCCACCGTCCTGGCCCCCAAGTCCAAGGTCGCCAATCTCAGGTCTACAATCCGCTTCACCCTGCCAAAGGCCGGAAATGGCATGTTCACAGGCAGCGTCCTCTCCTGGGCCTCGACGATGCCGGTGCGCAAGTACGACGTGGACATCCACTCGACCATGGCCTGGCACATGATCCACAGGATGACGCTTCCCCGGGGTTTCCGGACAGTGTTCGTACCCGACCCGCTGGCACAGACACACGACCGGTTCGAAGCGAAGTCGGCAACCAGTACCGAAGGCAGGCTTCTCACCAATGAAGCGTGGTTTCGACTCAAAGACCCACTCGTGCCCGTGGCCGAGTACCAGAACCTGCGTAACCTGCTGGCTGCAACCGAGGAACTCGAGCGTCAGCACGTGATGCTGAAGAGCGGAGGAGAGAATGACTAGGATCCAGGGCGTTGAGGATTCGAGGATTCCCGTGACAGGCTGGGCTGTCATCTTGTCCTTTGTCCTTGTGAGTCTGTCCTTTGGCGGCGAAATCGACAGCATCATAAGGGCCGCCCCTGGTCACGAGGCCTATCCCGAGGCCGGCGCGCTCATCCTGCTCGACCGCAAGACACAGATCGTGGACAAGAATAACTCCACGACACTCGACCGCTATCTCGTGGTGAAGATCTTCGAGGACCGGGGCCGGGACGAACTCGGCGAGATCACCCAGCGGTTCAACAAAGACGGCCAGACCGTCGAGGTCCTCCAGGCCTGCACCCACCGCCCGGACGGCTCGATCGCCAAACCCGAGGCCCGGGCGATATCCGAAGTCAGCGCTCCGGAAGTCGGCAGCGCCATGGCCTACACCAATGCCATGCTCAAGGTGGTATCTTTCCCGGCCCTGGAGCCGGGCGCGATCATCGAGTACCACGTGCGGGTCAAGCCGAAGAAGAGCAAGAGAGAGGACGGTTTCTCCGGAGTTGTCACCTTCGGCGGGTTTGACCCGGCCCTGAAACGCGAGTTCACGCTGGTCGTACCCAAAGGGGTCGAGTTCAGGTACGACTTGTCCCAGCCCGGCGTCGCTCCGGTCGTCGAGAGTCTCAAGTCGCAAGTCTCCTACACCTGGACAGCGTCGAACACGCCGCAGATGTTCCGCGAGCCAGCGATGCCCGACATCGAGCGGCTCGTGCCCGTGCTCAGCTACTCCTCGTACAGAGACTGGAAACAGGTCGCGACCAAGCTCCGCAAGGAGTTCGACAAAGGCCGCGTCGCCTCACCGCTGGTGAAGAAGCTCTCGGACAGCCTGGCCGTGGGCAAGTCTGAGGCAGACGCGGCGAGAGCTATATACCTCTTCGTCACCCAGAAGGTGCGGAACGTCTGGCTCGACTACGGCGACGCCGGGTACGAGACCCACAAGACGCCGGATATCCTGAACTGGAAATACGGCGACTGCCGCGACAAGAATCGACTGCTCATCTGCCTGCTAGCGGCGCAGGGAATCACGGCGACGCCGATGGTTCTCAACACAACGGTGGACGTGACGGCAAGCGTACCCTCGCCCGATGCCTTCGACTGGCTCGTCACTATGGCGACCGTTGACGGCACACCGATGCTCTTCGACCCGTTCGCGGAGTATCGAATGTACGGCAGCATCCCGGACGACGACGCCGGGGTCGACGCGCTGGTCCTCGACTCGACCAACACACAGCTCACCAGGAGTCCGCAGAGCTCGGGCGACTGGGCGGCCACGACCGCCGTACTGGCACTCGAGATGAACGGCAACGTGTCGGGCACGGTCAACACCTCGACCAGGGGCTGCTACGACAACTCGCTGCGCGAGGCCTGGCGCGACCGGACCCCGACTGACCGGAAGCGGGCACTGGCCCAGACCGCGTCTTCCATCAAGACCGGAGCGCAGATAGACACGTTCTGGTTCTCAGACCTGGGCGATCTGACCAAGCCGGCCGCCTCCGGTTTCTTCTTCACTGCACCGCGCTACGCGGTGACGCAGAAGGGTGAGCTTTCGCTGCAGGTGCCGACGCCGGCCGTGATCGGCGAGGCCCTGTTCTGGCTCACGTCAAGCGCGCGTCGCACCAACCCGGTCGAAACCCGACCGGCGCGCCGCTGGGACTACACCTGTAATATCAAGCTCCCGCGTGGCGTGAAGGTGGACATCCTGCCGGAAAGCGTCGCGGTGTACGGCGCCGGCGTCTCGGGCCTGGGTGGCTGGACCAGGACAGCGGACGGCGTGAGCTTCCACTACTCGGTGCGGCTGACGAAAACGGACTACTCGGTCGGTGAGTTCACCGGGCTCAAAGCCGCGGCCGACGCTCTCAGCCGGCCGCAACTGCGCGAGGTCTACTTCCTCAAGTAACGGGATACGGGGGCGAAAACGGGGGCTGTACCGCAGCGCGTCGTCGCGCTGCCCCGTGGGGCTGTCCCTGGTTTTCCGAAGCATCCCCACCCCAAACGCAGCCGGCAGTTCCCCTGCCGGCCATTGCCTCTTCCTGCCGGAAGCCGGATTAGTCTTTCGGCATCCAGCCGTACCTCACGCTCTTCGTCGTCCCGTGCAGCTGCCGTTCCCCGAAGGCGGATGGCCCGGTCAGGCGCTTGACTTCACCAGACCGGCAGCTATCTTCTACCCGTGTCTGACGAAGACAGGATCGTCGCGTCGGACGCTCGAACCGCGGTTGACTACGCTGAAGCGCAGGTCAAGACGGGCACGGCCCAAGGGAGTACATCCGGCTCGGGCCGACCGTCGGCGCCCGACCGCGGTCTGGTTGCGCTGTCCGCGCTCATGCTCGGTGCGGCAACAGCCGCAGCGATGCTGACCGCAAACGCATGAGTCCACTCAACACTAGAGCCGTGCCGGTCAGTGACCTTCTCAGCGGTCTCGTCTGCGGCGTGGTGCTGGTATCGATATGGATACGGTATCGCCATCGCTCGCCTGCATTTGCCTTCTGGCTGGCCGCCTATGGCCTGCACGCCATCTCGGTACTACTGGTGGCCCTGCGCTGGAGAATACCCGATCTGGTTTTGGCGCTGTCCGGAGTGCCGCTTTTCCTGGGCGGCACGCTGCTGCTGCTGCTGGGCCTGGAATACTATGTGGGGAGGAGCGACGTATCCCGGTCGCTCCGTTTGAACTGCCTTACCCTGGCGCTCCTGGTTCTCATTCACGTCTGGTTCACCTTTGGCCGGCCCAGCTTGCAGGGGCGCAATCTCAATCTGATGCTGGGTCTGACCGTCTATACGGGCCAGGCCGCCTGGCTTCTGCTGCGCCGCGTGACGGCGGAGTTCCGCCCCGCCACCCGCCTGCCCGGTCTCGTATTCGCCGCTTTTGTCGCGGTCGGCATCCTGCGCGTTTTCGTGGAACCGGGCGGGCCGGCGGGACCGGACTTCCTCAAGTCCGGACTCTTTGCCAGCCTAGTACTGGGGACCAACCAGATGCTGTTTGTGGCGCTTGCCTTCGGCATGCTCCTGATGGCGAACCACCGTCTCTTCGTCTGGCTGCAGCAGGACATCGCCCAGCGCAAGCGGGCCGAGGAGGCCCTGGGCGAGAGCGAGGAGAAATTCCAGTACGTGTTCGACCACTCGCCAATCGGCAAGTCCCTTACCCTCCCATCCGGTGAACTGCGCCCTAATCTGACGTTGGCCAAGATGCTAGGGTACGCGCCGGGAGAGTTGCAGCAACTCAAGTGGCAGAACATTACCCACGCGGAGGACGTCGAGTCGACTCAGCGAGCCGTGGACTCGTTGATCTCGGGAAGCACGGACTCGGCCCGGCTCACCCAGAGGCTCGTCCGCAAGGACGGTTCTATCATCTGGGTGGACGTGGCCACCTCCCTTCGACGAGATGAGGACGGCAAGCCGCTGTATCTGATGTCTTCCGTGATGGACATCACCGAGCGCAAGCGTGCTGAGGAAGAGCAGGAGCGGCTGAACCGCGAGCTTACGGCCAAGACAACCGAGCTCGAGCAGCTGATTTACGCGGCCTCACACGACCTGCGTGCGCCGCTCGTGAGCGTAAACGGCTTTGTCGGCGAACTGGGCAAGTCACTGAAGGACCTGGATGCCGAGCTCGGCCGGGCAAACGTGACACCGGCAGAACGCGAGCACCTGGCCGCTGTGATCGAACGTGACATCCCGCTTGAGCTCAAGTACATCGAGGCCGGAACCGCGAGATTGGGCGCGCTGCTGGCCGGCCTGCTCAAGCTCTCCCGCCTGGGTCGGACTACTCTCAAGTTCGAGGAGCTGGACATGGATTTACTGGTCGCCGATGTCCTGCGCAGTATCGCGTATGCCGTCCGGGAGTCCGGTGCCGTCGTCGACGTGTCCAGCCTGCCTCGTTGCGTCGGCGACAACACAGCGATCAGCGAGGTGGTCGTGAACCTGATAGACAACGCTATTAAGTACCGCAGCCCGGATCGATCGTTGCTCCTCCGCATCTCGGGAAAGGTCGAGGAAGGACGAGCTGTCTACTGCGTTGAAGACAACGGCATCGGCATCGAGAGGCACCTGTTGGGACATGTGTTCGAACCATTCTACCAGGCGGAACCGAAGACAAGCGAAGGTGAGGGGCTGGGTCTGACCATCGTGACCCGGATCCTCGGAAGACTGGACGGCAGGGTCCGGGTAGAATCGGAGGCCGGGAAGGGCTCCCGTTTCTACTTCTCGCTCCCGGTAGCGATGGAAGGGATAGGTTGAAAGCTACGCAGGATGGGAAGCGCGAGCGAGAGCTAGGAGGTCTGCCTGAAGAAAGAGGGAGCGAGTCTGATAGGGTGCGGCCGCACGAGTCGGACAAACAGCTGAACGGGTCCCTGTGTTCCAGGCCGCGGCCGATGCTCTGAGCCTGCCGCAACTGCGCGAAGTGTACTTCCTGAAGTAGGGAAGAGCGGGACCGGCCCAAGCGAAGTTAAGTCGCCCGACGGGCGAATCCCTGTCGCGTTCCCGAAGCTTCTGGCCTCGGTATATGCTAGTTGTGGTTGGGTGACTGATTGCGCAGGGCGGCCGCGGTGCCCTCGACGAGCTCTTCCATCAGCTCGTGTACGGAAACGATCCGGTCACACCGCCAGGCATTGGCCCCGCACATGGCGTAGCCCTTGTCCATCTGGCCCCGATAGCTTGCTACCAGGGCCTGCGCGATGCAGTACCCGGCCACTGCGGGCTCGCAGGTTACGAGGCAATGGTAGGGGCAGCCGAAGTTGACCTTCTCGCCCCTGAGGTGGCGTTCCACGAAGTCGTTCTTGATGACCCGTGCCGGCATCCCGACCGGGCTGTGGATGACGACAATGTCTTCCTTGCGGCAGTTGATGAAGGCCTGTTTGTAGGCGTCGGCGGCATCACACTCGTGCGTGCAGACGAACCTCGTGGCCATCTGCACGCCGGATGCACCCAGCCTGAGGAACCGGGCGATGTCAGTGCCATCGAAGACCCCGCCCGCGGCGACGACGGGAATGCTGCCGAACTCGCGGGCCACAACCAGGACTTCGGCGACGATGCGCTCGAGCTGCAGCGCCTCCAGGTTCTCGAGCTCCTCGTGCGAGAAACCAAGGTGCCCGCCGGCCAGCGGTCCCTCGACCACGATCGCGTCGGGCAGGCGGCTGAACCGCTTCTTCCACGTCCGGCAGACGATGCTGGCGGCCCGGGCCGAAGACACGATCGGAAGCAGCTTGACGTGCGGGTCGGAAACCAGCCCGGGCAGCCGCAGGGGCAGCCCCGCGCCGGAGATGATGGCGTCCACGCCTCCGGCGACCGAGACCTGGATCAGACTGTCATAGTTCGTCAGCGCGCACATTACGTTCACCCCGAACGGCTTCGAAGTACTGCTTCTCGTTTCGTTGATCACCTGGCGCAGGCCGATCTCCGCACGTGTGGGGTAGTCGGGTGTCATGTCCGGAAGTTCCTCGCTCAGCCCCACCGTGGCGATGACTCCGAGCGCTCCTTCGTTGGACACGGCCGAAACCAGGCGCGAAGACGACACGCGCACGCCCATCCCGCCTTGGATGATAGGCGGATTGAGCACCAGGTCGCCGATTACCAGGTCGGGGAGGATACGGCCAGCCGAGGTGCTGATGAGGGCTCAGCCGTTCGAAGCCACTCGGAAGCGGGGCAGGGTGATCATGTTGGGCAATGAGTGTAGACTGCGGGACAGGGAAGTCAATTCGGGCCGTCCACTCTGTATTCTCCGCGGCCGGCCCGGTGTCGGGTCCGGGTCTGTTCGTCGGGCTTGACTAAGTTCTCGCAAAGACGTAGTATCCTCGTGGCCGTGAAGACTAGAAGCACGATCCGCAAACCTCCTGTCAGGCCCTGGGGTCCGGGCGAGTCCCGGATTGTCATCAGGTACACGCAGCGCCTGCTCGCGGGTCGCTACACCGGCCTTGCCCCGGCCGCGGCCGACTGCCTGCTTGAACTCCGCCAATGGTACGCTGCGCGGCCCGGGGCAGCCAGGTCTGACCGCGTGTACCGACGGACCTTCGATGCGGTCCGCAGCCGGATCTCCGGCGCTGCCATTGCCCGCGGCCGGCCGAAGACGCACAAACTCTGGACTCCGGTGGAGCGCCGGCTTGCCTACAAGTGGATTCGGAAGTACTTCCGGCATCGGCAGGACGCGTACCCGCTCGCGCTGCTCGACGCGGCTCGCGGCCTTCTGGTAGAGCTTCTCGAGCATGGCTACGACCGGAGTCTGGCTTCGTGCGAGAACGAGTTGCTCAAGTGCCGCCAGGACGCAGCGAGGGGAAAGACGCGGCACGCCGGCCGTATCGGCGCCGAAACCAGAATGCCGGCATCCCTGCTCCGCGGCACCGGTCCGCTTCCAACCAAGGCCAACCCGCTGGCCTGACTCTCGCCTCTCTCCCGGCGGACTGCAGATCCAGGGCCTCGCGACAGGCGGCAGACTGGTTGCGGTGCGCGACAGGGGGCTGTTCTCTGTTCTTCGCAGAAGACGAAAGCGCCGCGAAGGGGCCTGCCCCGGGACAGCCCGGAGGCCTGCCCGGTCTTAGAGGCATCGGTTTTGTCGGCCATCAACCCAAGATGCCGACCCCGGCTCCAATGTCAATATCTACATGTAGTGGTGTGGATAACTCAGCGGATACTACTAATTGTGGTCATGGCTGTGAGGGCATTTGGGGACATGTGTGGACAGAATGTGGATAACCATGTGGGTAATCATCCACAACGTCTTGTGGTTTGTACCCCGAGAGCAGCACAGGACGTTGTGCTACTGCCGGGGTTCTCCACACATATCCACATCCCAACAGCAACAGCAAGTTCTTAGATCTTGAAGATTTGTTGTTCTAATAAGGAAAGTACGCGCGGACGCGAAGCTCGAGACCGAGGAAGCGAGAATGGCCAGGCAGAAGGTCGATGGTTCCCTGCGGATTTCAGATTCCGGATTGGCTACGCGGAGGCACCGCGGGTCACGACAGGTCCCGGCATCCGGACCTGCAGGCGCAGGCGTCGGGACGGCTAGACCGACAGGCCGCCAAGCACTTGCTGCATGGTCCGTTTGTACTGCCGTAACGCCGCGCGGCCCTTCTTGGTGGCGCGGAGCAGGGTGCGGGGTATCCGGTCCACGAATTCCTTCTTCACCTCGACGTAGCCCGCCTCTTCTAGTCGGGTCATATGCGACGAGAGGTTGCCTCCGGTCAATC
This sequence comes from Caldifarciminota bacterium, assembly GCA_016935295.1. GTDB lineage: Bacteria > Hydrothermota > Tepidihabitantia > Tepidihabitantales > Tepidihabitantaceae > UBA2258. Next base: position 16,140 of record JAFGRF010000072.1, read on the forward strand.
CGGTCTGGTTCTGCACGAAGAGGAAGTCTGCGCTTTCCAGCCCGGCCAGCAATCCGAGGATGGCCAGGCGCGCCGGCTCGTGTATTACCCGGTCGACCGCGGCCAGGGGCTGCAGTTCCTGGCTCTCGGGCTCAGGGGTTGGCATGAGCCGACTCCGATTTCGGGTGACGCTGCAGGAAGCGGAAGAAGCAGACCAGGCCGGTGAAAAGAAGGAAGAGGCCGGGCAACCCGAACATCAGGACAAGGCTGTAGTGTGTATTGGTTACCGCCACCGAGATGAGCGCTGCAATCAGGACGACGCCGGCGTGAATGTAGAACCTAGCCAATCCGGTCCGGCGGCCCTTAAGGACAAGCGTGGCGGCGCCGGCCAGCAGCAACCTCCGACCTTACTGTCAAGCTCGACCTGCGGGGAGAAAGGGGCGAGCGTGATATCAGGGCCCTGGCTGAGGCCGGAGGGTGGCCAGCCAGGCGTACTCTGCGACCAGTTCATTTCCTCTTCACACCTCTCCACGCCCAGCCTCATTTCCGTGTCTTTGGAAATACGGAGGCAGGCAGACGGGAGGGGGCGGGGCCGAATGATGTCCGTCGCTCACGGCCTGCGGCCGGGTTGGCGGGCGGCAACTGCCTGCGGCGGAGCAACGGGAACCCGGATGCGGGCAATCGTGGTCCCGACCGGCAGTTGCGGGGCGAGCGCGGGTCGGGCTAGGTCTGGTCGGAGGCCGGGCCGCGGAGCCTGGCGCAGCGCGCAAGCTGCCAGGCGTACCAGTCGCAGACCGCGCCGACGCAGCGGCCGGTTGACTGGCAGAGCGGCTTCACCCGCGTGGGGTCCACGCCGATCTTCACGAGTTCCGCAATCCGGTCGAGGCCGAGCCGGGTAGGGGGGACGTCGGTCTGGGTGAGGCTGCCGTTGAGGAGCATCTGACCCTGTTTGTGGTAGAACCACTCCTCGGCGCCGGGCGAGTAGCCCTCGGCCAGCAGCTTCTCGTTGGCAGGTGCCGGGTCGAGGCCCTTGGCTTCGCGTTCGGCCAGGCGGATGAGCTTGGCCGCTTCGCGGAGGTCGACGCCCGACTGCTTGTTGCCGAAGATTGCCACGTTGCCCGATGACCGACGCTGGATGACAATTGCCGCCCGCGCGCCAAACTGGGACCGGGCGTACTTGTGAATGCCGTCCTCGTCCGAGTCAACGGTCACGACCCGCCACCGCTTCTTTCCCGCCTCGATTTCCTCAACCTTGGCCTTGGTGTCGAACTCCGGCTTGACCACGGTGAAGAAACGCAGTTGTTCCTGGTACTTGGCCTCGATCGCCACGAGCGCCCACTCGATTACCCGGTGCGGTTCCTCGGGGCAGCGGGCGTGCAGGAGTTTGACCACGTAGGAGATGTCGAATGGCGAGGCGTTGCCTTCGACGTCGGCAGCCCGGACGAATCTGAGGATCTTGGCGAGCGACGGATCGTCGCTGACCCCGAGTTCCTTCGCCACCAGGGTCGTCGCGCAGTCGTCCTTCTTCCGGCCTTCGTCCATGGTCGGGTGTTCGTCGAACCGGCCGCCACCGATGCCGAGCAGGAGCGTTCCTTCGGCTTCGTAGTCTTCGGGTTTTCGCCCGGCTTCTGCCAGCTTGCGGATAGAGGTGAACTCGACCGTGGCCGTGCCGATACCGGGAAACCGTTGCTCCCCAAACTTGCGCAGGAGCCAGATTGCCGCGATTTCGTCAACGTGCGGCCGCTCGTGGGTCAGAATGCGCTTGAAGATCA
>JAFGRF010000073.1 GCA_016935295.1 Caldifarciminota bacterium
CCAATCTGCAATCTGAAATGTCTATGGCCGTTAGCTGTTGGCCGTAGGCTGTCAGCCATCGACTCAGCCGTGTCAATAATCATCTGCTCCGATTGATCAACTCCACGGCCTTCTCTAAGAACTCGTCCCGCCCTTCGAGGACGGCCTTCAGCGTGCGTTCGAGCGGTACGGTCGGCTGGATGCCGATGAGATGGTGCTGCGAACCGTCGAACTTCGTGACCCTCAACCCCGTCCAGAAGAACGTGTACCCGCCCGGCAGTTCAATCGGATTCACGTCGCCGTTAGTCCCCGCAGTCGGGCTGCCGACTATTTCAGCCAGCTTGAAACCCTCGATGTAGCCCATGAAACTCTCAGCGTAGGACACCACGTCGCTGTCGGTTAGGAACACGATTTTCCCTTTGAGGTGCGGCTCCTTCGGCTGCAGGAAGGCCCAACCCGTGCCGTCCCAGCTCTCGACTCGCTCGTGGTCGGGGTAGACGATGCGCGGAATCCACATCCACTTCTCTCCCCTTTGCTCCTTGCCGGTAAGCAGATGACTGATAACGTCGTGATTGCCCTTCGGGTAGCCGCGCAGGTCGAACACGACGCCCCTGGCCCTGGCCAGTCCATCCATGACCAGGTCAATCGCCGCCATTGCAGCGCGGGTCAGGTCAACGTACCAGATATCCTTCGCCAGTTGTCGGATACTCTCGCCTTGGTCGGGCGGCACCGCAGTCGCCGGCGTCTCTACCGCCACGGCGGACACGGCCAGGGTGTCCTTTCCGCGCACGACAAGAAACCGGAACGTGTCGCCGACCGGCCCCTTGAGCATCCTCCGTACGCTGCATGCCTGACGGAACTGAGGCGACCCGGAAGAGGTCTCAAGCGCTTCGGCAATTGCCTCCTGGATAGGCCTCCCGTTTACCTCCATAACTTCGTCACCCTTGAGCAGACCTGACACGCCTTCGGCAGCTATGGCCATCGCCCTGCCTTCAACCAACTCGAGCCGGGCCGGGACCTGCCCCCAGGCCCGCGTGGCCGGGTCATTCACGAATCCGTGCCCATCATGGAGTGCAGCCGCCATCAAACGCAACGTGTGGAGAAAATCCGCCCGGTCCTTGTCGGCAAGGGCATGCTCGAGCGCGGATGTCAGTGCCGAGTCCCAGTCCGCCGGGACCACATCGAAGTAGGGGTAAAAGTGCTGCAGGACGTTCCAGACAATGGCCACGTCGGCCAGGCGTAGGTCCTGATCCCGGGGCGTAAGCGCTGCAACGTCAATCGCATCCAGTTCGGCCTTGAGTCGGGCGAACTCCTCAGCATCGGCTCGGGGCAAGGTGTGTTCGTCATCGGAATGAAGCGCAAGCGGCACGCGGCTGAACAGGCCGGGCGCGATTTCCTTGTCCACGGACTCGCCGGCCTTCAGGTGAACGGCGTTGAGGAATGCGCTGGTGTCGGTCTCAATCATCAGGCACTGCTTGCCGCGAAACGGGCCTTGAGTCGTGAAGCTCGACCGGGCGCCCAGTTTGAACGCATACCAATGCGGTGAGTCGTCGAGTGGGGTGTCGGACTCAAAGCCCGGGTCTTCGACTTTCTCGGGAATCCACTCGCCCTTCTCGTCCCGCACCGCGAGCTCGATTTCGTCGGCCCAAACGGTGTCCGCCCCGCCGCCGTAGCATCCTATGCTGAGCGTACTGCAGTCCGCCGGCAGCCGGACCGTTGCGCTGTATTGCTGCCACTCGGTGGCAGTAATCGGAACCGCGACCAGATTCTTGAACTGCGCATAGGGCGGTTGCGAACTCAGCCAGAGACCGGGCAGGTCGGAGCGGTCCGGACAATCAGTCCGCGCGTAGATTGAGACCTTCACCTCTTTGCCGGCATAGCGGTCGCTACTGAACTGCTGGAACACCAACCGGGACTTGACGCCATCCGGCGACCATCGCCCGGGCCGATGGCTACGATACACCAGGTGGTTGTGATGCAGACCGACGCCATGATGATTCCAGTGCACAATCTTGAGGCCGTCCGCAAGCCCGGGACGGGGAAACGGGTGAGGATTCTCGTCTGCGCCATACAACTGAAGAGTTGGTGCTATCGGACGGAACAGGTTTTCGAGCGCCCCTCGCAACTCGGCGGGACCCTGCGCTTCTTTCGTCTTTCGTGAACCCAGGATGGCGAAGCGATCCCAGTCAATCGCGCCCGCCTCATCGCTCGGGTGGAAGAATCGAACGTAACCGTAGAGCCGGGCAAATGCCCTCAGGTTCGAAATGACCGTATCAGACCGTGAAGCTTCACCGTCTCTGTCGGGCGGATTGTGGTGCTTCCCGTGCTGTTGGCTCTCTTGGTTCAAGTTGCTCCTCCCACGATTCGGATTTCGTCCTTATCCGGGCCGTAAGCTGCTAGCTGTAGGCTGTCGGCTGTCATCGCGCCTTGCCTCTGTCATCGAATCGGATGACTGTCGGTCCACTCTCGGCCTACGGCCCACGGCTTGCCGCTCCGCGCTGTTCGACAGGGGCTTCCGAAGCCAACAGCTTCGCGAACGTTGGCTCGGCCGACTCGTACACAATGTGCATCGTCTGCTGACGCCACTCTCGCTCCTCCAGGAGACCAACAACCCTGAGCCTCGCCAGCCGCCCCTGTAGCACGAGGTCAGTCTGCTCCGGGCTTCCCACGTCGCTCCCCTGGCTTCTCCATCAGCCATTCCCAGATCCGGGCACCCAGTCCCTTCGGCGGCTTCCACGTCGAAAGGCTGCTGGACCCTGCGAGCCGCAGCCGGATGACGCCGCCCTGCTCCTTGGCCGGCGTCCGTTTTGCGCCGATCCCGGCTGGGAACCTTCCGCGGTTCTCCCGACGACAGAGGTAGGCATACGTGACGAAGACGCTGGAGGGCGAGACCTCATACGCGCCTCCGTCCAGCAACATGACCTCGACCAGCCCGTCGTCGTACAGAGTGATTCGCTTGTCGCTTTTGAAGAATTCCATGACGTCGCGATAGTGCAGAACGGTGAGCCCTCTGATGTAGGCGGCGCCGGCCCGGCTGGCCTGGAACTTCTCTATCTTCCGTGTCGCCTTGCTGCGTTCGGAAGCGGTGCGAAGCGAACTCACGAAGTCGTTGTACTTCCGCATGACGCGCTGTATCAGTTTGGGGTCGTAGTACTGACTCACCTCGCGCTCGCGTCGCGCGGCCTGCGCTGGACGCGCAGCAATCGAATGCCGGCGGTCCCAGAGCTGCCGCCGGTGCGGATCGCTGAGCAGCTCGTAGGCCGCGTTGATGTTCTGCATCAGCGCGGTTGAAGTACGGTACTTCTCCGGGTCGGTGGCAAAGAGGTTGGGATGGTTCCGCTTGGCCAGGCCGAGATAGGCCTTCCGGATGTCGGCGGGTGCCGCACCGGCATCCACGCCCAGAATTCTGTAGGGGTCCCGGTGGTCGAACGTCGAATCGAGGGGGTTCTTCACAACGCCGTCATCGAATCTCGTGACTGGCGGTCCGCCTTCGGCTTACGGCTCACGGCTTGCGGCTTCGGGGTGATCGAGGGATTCTCGCTCATGCGGGTACGGACCTTTGGCAATTGCTGCGCCGGGAATACAGGAGACGTCTATCGTCATGATGGTCTGGTCACGCCGTGGCTCCACCCGCAGGGTTGGCATCATCGAACAGCTGCGCTTCCCATTGGTAGCGACGGGGATTGCTCAGCCTCCTGACGTGTCCGTCGCGCACCGCCCGCTTCAGCCAGTCGCTGAGTTGTGACCTGCTGAAGTCGCCGGACTCCAGCAGTTGCTTCTGCGTGACTGGTGCTTCAGCGGCGAGTTGCTTCAGTCGATTCAGGAATAGCGCATAGCCGCGTTGGCTGTCCGGCACGTCTTGGCCGGCCACAGGCGAGTCGATGCTTCCTGATCCCGCTCGGTATTCTGCCGAGCCGTCCGACACAGAGGAGTCCGCGGCCAGCACGTAGGGTAGTCCTTTGTCCGGCTCGTCCACCAGTTCCGTATGGTCTCGACCCAACAGCGTGGGAATCTTAAGTTCTCCAGCCGGCAGCCACTGAGCGCCTCGCCTTGCCAGTTCGGAATTTCCCGAAGCCGGGTCCTGATGCGGCTTGACCCAGAGCGGCACCCAACCCTTCTTCAGGTTCTCGACCGCGCCATTCCACGTACCTCCTCTTTCCCTGTTGGCAGCAATCACGATGGCTGCGTCGGCCAAGCAGTAGATGTACTTGTTGCGGGCCATGGCGTTGCCTACGTCGAATCCAGCGTCCGGGTTGAACGGGGACACCAGCACAAGGTCCTTTGCCATCAGCGCCCTTCGGTACCTGGCCGACGTCGCGGCGCGGAGCAGGCTATCGGAAAGGACGCTCACAGCAGTTCCCCCTCGCTCCAGCGCACCTGACACGGCGGCCTCGTCAACTCCTCGCGCTCCTCCCGAAACAACGGACAGGCCTTGCTGTGCCACTTCACCCCCGAGGCGCGCGGTGAAGGCGAGGTCTTGTTCGCTCGGATGCCGCGAGCCTATGATGGCGATGCCGCCGAGGTTCAGTAGATTCCGTCTCCCGCATCCGAAGAGCACAGGCGGCGAATCGGTCTTCAGCCGCTTCTTCAGGCGCGCAGGATAGTCCGGGTCGGCCCGAGTCAACACCCAAAGCCCGGCCCGCGCCCACTTCTCCGAGGCCAGGCCCAGTGCCCCCGCCCGACCCAGCAGATGCCGGATGCGCTCCGGGGTAATCGTGCGGTCAGCCCAGGCGGCCAGAACGTCGGCAGGGTCTTGCCGCAGAAGCGTTTCTGGAAGGACTTCGTGGTCTTTGAGCCAGTGGGCCAGACGTCCCCATTCCGTCGGTGATAGCGGCTTCGGCTCACTCTTCGTCGGCTTGCCGAGATGCGTGGTCAGCAGCAATACCGCCTGGGTCTGGTTGTTGATGTTCACTTCAATCCCTGGCGCTCGTGGTCGCCAGCGCCACCGGCAGGACCGGGCCCGCACCGGCTTGTCTCAAGAGTGCCGCCACGACGGTCATGGTCCAGGTCGAATCGACCATGTCGTCCACCAATAGAACGGGGCCGGGCCGGACA
>JAFGRF010000074.1 GCA_016935295.1 Caldifarciminota bacterium
CGCAGGGCCTGCAGCTTGTCAGGAGGGTTGGATTCGCCACTCATAGAGGCGCAGTGAGCATAATCCCGACCCCTGCCAAGTCAAGCGCTCTATCTCTGGGCGCGACTGGCACCCCGCCCGTCCACCGCAGTCTGACAAGCACCGCGGCCACAGAGTGGCCGCGGTGAGTAGTCTACTGGGTCGCCGTCAGTCGGCAAGCACCAGCCGGATGGTGCGGCTCTCGCTGCCCGCACTCAGACGACAGAAGTACGTACCGGCTGAAACTGACCGACCGCCGTTTCCTTTCCGGTCCCAGGTCACCGTGTAGCGGCCAGCCGGCCGCTGGCCTTCAAACAGCGTTCTCGTCAGTCTCCCCGCACCGTCGTAGATGTCAATCCGGGCCTGTCCGGCCGCGGCCAGTTCGTAGCCAAGTCTCACCGGCCCAGTCGATGGATTCTGCCCGGCGAGACGCAGCGCGGTCCGGTACGACACAAGCGGCCCTTCGCTGACTCCGACGTGCGTGCTGTGCTGGTCCAGAATCCAGTCATTCGGGTCGAACGAGACACTGGTCGGCTCGCCTCCGACCGGGAAGACGTTCTGCTGCGGACTGGAGGTGACGTCGTAGCGGAACGTTGCGCTGCCGCCCGACCAGGCCACCCTCACCTCGACCGGCATGTGGAAGACCGGCGGAGCACTGGCGTGGTTGTTCTGGGAAAGCTCGAGGACGACTTCCCAGCCGCTCGGGCCCTGCCGTCCCTGCCAGCCGAGGCTGTAGACCGGATACCAGTCATCGTAGACCCACTCGTCGAAGAACCAGTCAAGTTCGAGCCCTGTCATCTGCTCGTGGATGCGTTTGTAGTCCTCGGTGTTGGCGTTGCTGTACCTGAAGCTGTCTCCGTATGCCCGCATCGCGCGGAAGAAGATGCCGGGCTCGGCCCAGTTGGTGTCAGCCTCGACAAACCTGAGCATGTGCTGCACCCATCCGGCCTTGCAGTAGGTATGGCCCCAGTCGAACAGCCAGGCGGAGTACGGCTCCGGCGGGTCGTAGATGGGATACGGGGCCGTATCCTCTCCCGTGAAGTAGTCCTGGGCCCGGCTGGCTATCATACTGCGGAACGCGGAGCTGCCACGCGAGTGATACTCGTACTGCTCGTCGGAGTAAACAGCAAACCCCTCGTTGAGCCAGATCTCTCGCCAGTCCTGGCAGGTCACCATGTCGCCCCACCAATGGTGCGATAGCTCATGGGCGATGCCGTTGTCCGAGCCGTACCTGACCCAGTACCGGTGGACCATCGTCATAGTCTGGTTCTCCATCCCGCCCCAGGGAAAGGGGTACGCTTCCACGTGACCGTACTTCTCAAACGGGTACGGCCCGTAGCGCGCCGTGTCGGAGAAAAAGTACATCATGTCAACGACGTTCGCGAACGCGCTGACCGCGTAGGCCGAATCCTCGGGCCATATGAAGTTCTGAACGTAGGAGGATTCCCCAGGGCTCGTCTCGAACCACTGCTTGAAACTGGCCCAGTGGGAGGCCGAGAATACCATCAGGTAGGTCGAAATCGGGTAGTGGTGACTCCACCAGCACGTCTTCTTGCCTCCGCCTGTAGTGGTGCTGTCAAGCAGCCCGTTCGCGCAGGCGTTCATCGTATCCGGCGTCGTCACGTTGATCGCGCATCCCCGCTCCGCCTTGTCCCACGGCTCGTCAAAGCAGGGCATCCAGTACCGCGCGTCGGACGGCTCGGTGGTAGTGTAGCAGATAGCGTACGGAATCCCCTGTGTGCCGCGAGCGTACCAGTAGAATCCCCGGTTTGACGTGCCCGAGTTTCGGTGGTAGTAGATATCGACGGTCAGTGACTCGCCATCGGCGAACGACCGGTCGAGGTCCACTTGCAGCAGTCCGCTCGGGGTCGAGAACGTACAGGCATTGCCGGCGCGGCGAATCGAGTCGCAGACCAGGTTCACCATGTGCAAACTGAAGGTATCGAAGTTGTCCTGGCGTGGGGTCAGGTCTATGCTGACCCGAGCGGTCATCGCGCCTGACGTCATCGGCAGGTCGAGGTCGACGCGGTAGAACCGCACGTCGAAGTCGTGTGACGAATCGCCGGGCACGAGCGGCGGACACGGTGCAATCACGTACTTGCCTTCATGGAACGGCTGGGCGACTGCGGCAACCGCGAGAATTGAAACGGCCAGCAGGATCAGGTTCTTCATATGTCTCCCTTTAGTTGAGGAGTAAGTCTATTCCGGCCGGCAGGCAGTGTCAAACCGGCTGAGACAACGAGCGGCTACGAGCCAGCCGACAGCTGTCTGTCGGAGTCGGCCTTCCCGTCGCCGAAGGCAGTGCGCAGAGTCTCGAGTCCGGGCCGGGGCGTGAACAGGCTCACGACCACCAGGAGTACCAGGCTGACGAGGAGACCCGGTATGAACCCATGCAACCGGTACGGGTTGCCGAGCGCGAGCCAGACAAGCGCAGTTCCGCACCCGCCGACCATCGCCGCGAGCACGCCGGCCCGGCTGGTCCTGCGCCAGTAGAGGCCAAGCAGGTAGGGCCAGAGCGTGGTCGAGGCGATTACCGCCCAGGCAAACCCGGTGATGACGAGTATCATCGCCGGCGGCTTGAGCGCCACCAGCACAGCGGCCAGCCCGATTGCGGCTGAGCAGATCCTCGAAAGCACCACCTCGGTCTTCGGCGCGAGCCGCGCCCCAAAGCTGTCCCGTACCAGGTCCTTGATGAGCGAGCTCACCGATACGATGAGCACCGCGGCAAAGGTGGACATGCCTGCGGCAATCACCCCGGCCAGAAACAGGGCCGAGGCCCAGTCCGGCATCGCAGCCTTGACCAGCATTGGAATCGCCTTGTCGGGTGACTGCAGGTTCGGGAACAACACCCGAGCCAGCGCGCCGCTGAAGTAGGGCAGCAGGGCAACCGTACCGCCCAGCGTCGCCACCACCGTGCCCAGACGCAGCACCCGTGCGTTCTTGATCGAGTAGAACCGCGTAATCAGCTGCGGCATGCCCCACACCCCGAAGCTGACGATCATCGCGTAGGAGATGATGCCGGGCCAGCCCCAGATTCCCGGCGTCTCGACGTACTTGCCGGCCTCGATCGCACCGAGCTGCCTGAACCCCTCGGCGAGCCCGCCGACCCTGGCGACCGCAAGCACGGCCAGGAGCGCCAGCGCGACGATCATGATGATGCCCTGCACGAACCCGGTCCAGACAACCGCCATGTACCCGCCGATGGTCACGTAAACGATGATGACCAGCGCCGACACCAAGACGCCGTAGACGTAGGGAACGCCGACCAGCACCTCGAAGGCGTGTCCCATCCCCTGTATCACCGACACGCTGTAGACGACGAGGAAGACGGTCACGACGATTGCCGAGATGAGTCGGGCAGCCGGCGCCTCGAAGCGCCGCGCGAAGAAACCCGGCATCGTTATGGTGTCGAGCCGGCCGGTCATCACCCGGGTACGCGCGCCCAGCACGATCCAGGCGAGCAGCGTTCCCACCAGCACGTTGGTGGCTCCTATCCAGAGCGTGGCCATCCCGTACTTGTACCCGAATCCTCCGCCGCCGATGATGACGACCGAGCTGTAGTAGGCGGCAACAAAGGAAAACGCGGTGACCCAGGCCCCGACCGAGCGCGAACCAAGGTAAAACCCCTCGGCCGACCGGGCACGCGAGCGGGCCACCCAACCGAGGATGAAAAGCAGCAGCAGGTAGGCGGCGAGAACGAGAAGGTGGACTGCGGCGGAACTCATCCTACTCCTTGAGCCGCACCAGCAACGCCCACACGACAGCCGCTATTCCGGCGCCTGCTACCACCAGCACGGCGGCGAACGTCAGCCACGGGCAACCGAACGGTCCAGACACGCGCCAATCTTATCCGGTCGCCTCCCCGTGTCAACCCGGTCCTGCTATCCGCCTCCCGGCAGAAGAGGAGTGCGGCCTGACGGCCGCCGCGAAGGTCAGCGGCGCGAAAACTCGCAGCCGCAGTAGTCCTGGCGGTACAGGCCAAGGTCTCGCGAGAGCTCCACGCTGTGCCTGAACCCGTCCCTCTTCTTCCAGTCCTCTTCGACGAAAGTGAGCCCGTGCCGCTTCGCGGCTTCCATCCCGATGGGATTGATGACTGCCGCTTTCTTCATCGGCGCGATTGTGAGCGTCGTCGCCAGGTGCGTGCAGCCGTTGTCAGCTGCCCGCCAGGCGGCTTCTTCGAGCCTCAACCGATAGCAGGAGCGGCACCGGGCTCCGCCTTCCGGTTCCTGCTCCAGCCCGCGCACAACTTCGAGGAATCTCTCATGGTCGTATGGCGGGGCATCAATCAGCACGCGCCAGAGCGCCGAGACCCGCTGGACTTCCATCAGCCGCTTGTCGTGTTCTTCACCGGGATGGATGTTTGGATTGTAGAAGAAACCGACAACCTCGTAGTCGTCCTGCAGGCGCCGGATCACCTCGGTCGAACACGGACCGCAGCAGATGTGGAGCAGCAGCTTCGGCTTCACCGAATCAGAGTATGCCCTGACGGCCGGCAAGTCAAGGTAGTGGACTCCGTCCGCGTCCGAACGGCTGGCCTCTTCGTTCTACGTTCTGCGCTCTGACTTCGTATCTTGACCTTGTCTGCTCCGGCCCCTATCTTCTCACCGGTGCCCATCTGCCGTGACCTCGACCGAATCCGGCTTTTCGTCGAGCGGTATCGCCCGGCAACGAATTCAATCGCCAACCTCATCGACGGCAAGCTCGGTTCCTCCGTCCGCTGGATCCGGGCCGACGACCCGCAGAATCCGCGCGCCTTGCTCTGCCGCACGCGCCGGTTCACGCTCTTCGCCGTCTCCGACCAAACGGCAATCCGCGTGCTCGCCGAGACGCCGCGCAACATGCGCATGGCGTTCCGGGCGACACCGACCCGGTTCTACCGCCTGATAAGGAAGCACTGGCGCGGGCCCGACGCCGGGCGGCGCGTCTGGCACAACCACTGCTACATGTACGTGCTCAAGCCTGGCCGTCTTGTCGTCGACCGCACCCATCAGGTGAGCCCGCTCCGCCCGGCCGACGCAGCAGTCATCGCTCGGTCCTGGCCTTACGGCCGCAGCCCTGACCACGTTCTGGGCCGCATCCTGAGCGGGCCCGGTTGCTGCATCCGCCACAACGGAGCGCTTGCGGCCTGGGCACTGACTCACGACGACGGCTCGATGGGCTTCCTCCACGTGGTCGAGAAGTACCGCGGCCGGGGCATGGCGCGAACCCTCACTACGGCACTGGCCGAAAGGATGCTCCTGCTCGGTATCCAGCCCTTCGTCTACATCCTAGCCACGAACAAAACGTCCATCCGACTGACCGCCGGTATGGGCTTTTCGCGTGCCGGCCGGTTCTCGTGGTTCGCGACCAGCTGACGCTCACGCGCTAGGCCGCGCAATCGCTGACCAGGCACTTCGGTACTCGCGCTGATCTCAGACTGCGAGTGTCGGACCTGTCAATTCGGGGTGGATTGCGGACAGCAGGGACCGGAACCGGGCTAGTGGGAACTGCCGATCGTGACTTCTTTCAGCGCTCGCAGTTCGTTGACTACCTGGACGGCCTCGTGGGAATCTGACGCCCGGAGCAGGATCGTGCCCTTGAGCTCCTTCTCCCCGGACCGGGGAAGCGTCCCGAGAAATTGCTCTGCCTCGGTCGAGTCGATGTTCAGGAATCGGCCCAGATGCGACGGACCGGTGTCGACTGCCACTACCACTTCTTCCGGCTTCGGGAACGGCCAGCGGTCAGTATCGATCGAAAGCGCGATGGTGGGCGTGGCTCCCAGTTCGTCGTCGGCAAGGTAGTACTCGAGCCCCCTGCGCGTCAAACCAAGGTCATCGAGCTGCAGCAGCTCGCGCAGTATCTTCGTCTGGGCGGGCGTGGCATCAAAGGACTCCAAGGCCCCAGTCGCTACCGGCTCTTCTGACCGTGGCTGAGCCGGAGCCATCGGGCCTGGATCGGCCTGCGCCGGGTCGCTCTCGGGGACTGCCGGGTGGGGTCGCGACGGCGCGCTGGGGCCGGGGTGCGGCGCGGACGGCCGCGGCTGGGTCCGGGCCGGCTGTTGCCTGGTGACGACTCGATCTTCGCTCAATTCCCTGGGCCAGACCAGTTCGTCGCCCCCACTCGTCAGACACATGTAGCCCAGCACCCGGACCTGCTGGTTGACTTCCCTGAGATAGTCTAGGGTCTCCTTGACCGCCGTATCGACCTCGTTAACGACGATGGTTATCGGGAATTTCCCCTCGCTCATACTGCGCTCGAGCCCGGACCGGAACTTGTCTGCCGACCAGCTGTCGCCGGCGCGGCCGGATATCCAGTCGGTCAGTGACATCCCGAGGAACTCCTGGAAAGGTTCGGCCAGCGCCTTGTACCGCTTGCGCCAGAAGCGATGACCGGTAGCCACCACATCGCCGACGACCATGGCCGAGTCACCACCGGGCTCCGGGCAAACCGCAAGCTGGATTCCGCCGGCCTCGTCCACAACCACCAGGACCCGGTTCGAGTGCGACTGCGGCGGGGCCATTGCCGCTCGCGGCACGGACTGGCTTGTGCCCTGACCGAGGAACTCCGGAGCATCAATCACGAGTTGGAACGCATCCAGCGTACTCGTCCCGTCCTTGCCGTCGAAGGCGAACCAGCGGTCTCCGAAGCGCTTGAAGCGAGCCCAGCAGGGACCCTGCAGTGTCATGTGTTTCTCCTGGTGGCCTGCTCGTGCCCCTTGTGCACCGACGGTCCTTCACCCGGCCGCCGCGGCGGCCGCTTCCCTGCCATCACACCGGGCATCGTGCCGTCCCAGATTGGCCGCGCGGCCGGCGCTGCCTTCGCAGCCGGAGGCGGAACCGAACTGAACGGCTTGGCCGTGGCCGGCGGTGGCGATGTATCGGGCACGTCCGACGCCGGCCCATCCGCCCACGGCATCTCCTCGACAGAAGGAGATTCGGCCGTCGAGCGAGAATCTGAAACGCCGGTTTCGGGCAACTCGTCGAGGTGCGCCGGCTCGTCGTCGACGATCTGAGGCGCCGGCTCTTCCGTCCGCGGCATCTTCTTCGCAGAAGCCGACTCGGCCGTCTGCGGACTGGAGACAAAGTTCTTGGCAACCTGTGGTCGTGACGGCGTCCGCGTCTGCGACGACGGGCGCGGTGCCGAGCCTGCACTTCCCCTGTCCTCGTGCGCCCCGGGTCCGGCGGTCTCCAACACCCGCGGCATGATGACTTCGACGCCCGAGCTCTCGTACAACTCGACTCCGAGCGACTTGACCTCGATGTTGTGAGACTTCAGATGGGCAACCGCCTCGGCCACCTCGGGATTCGAGCCGTCGAGCAACAGCACGACCGGGAATCGGCCGCGCTCAAGGCTTCGCCCGAGCCCGGAGCGGAAACCGTTCTCCGACCAGTCGATGGCGGCGCGGCTCGAGAAGTAGTCGCTCAGGCTTCTCCCCAGTCTCTTCTCCAGCACGGCCGAAAACTCATCGGGCGGCATTCGCCAGAGCCGGCCGCTGAAGACCAGCAACTCCTGCACGACGGTGGTCAGCGCCAGGCGGGTCAGCTGGACCGGGCACCCGACCAGGCTGATCCCGCCGACCTCGTTAACCGCGGCCACCACCCGCGCGTCGCCCCGTTCGGAAAGCACGACTGCGGCCTGCGCAGACGGCTCGCTGGCGTCCATGCTCAGGAATTCGGGTGCGCCGCACACGAGTGCGGCCAGGTCAATCGATGTCTTTGCGGGGACGAGGTTCAGGACGTTCCAGCCGGGTCTCTCTTGCTTAACCCGGAAACAGAAAGATGATCCCGGTTGGCCGGGCCGAGGCATTGAGTCCGTGGGGGTTTCAGGACTCACGCGCTATGTTAGCCGCGCGACATATCTGTGTCAAGCAAGATTTGAGGCGTATTCCCAAAGTCTGCCGTCACCGGCCTTTAGCTTCAACCGCGACGGTCCGGAGCCCGCCGGCTGCGCCGGGCAAACAAGGCGTCCCCGGCCCTCCCGTCAGGGGGGAGGTGTTCTTTCTCCACGCGCTCTCTCGGAGAAGCTGCGGGGTCCCGCAAAACGCAGCGGGCCGGCACCAGCCGGCCCGCTGCTTGAGCTTGTGCTTGAGCTGTCTAGGCGCCGAACGCCTCCTGCCGCTTGTGGAGCAAAGCCCACTGCGCGTCAATCTGCCGCTGCGCCTCGGCGATGATCGTCTTGCCCGCGTCGCCCTTGAACAGGTGGCTGAACCGCCCCTGCGGCTTCATGAACTCCTCGACCGGCTTCTTCTCCTTCGGCTCGTAGTTGATCTTGTACTTGCCGTTCTCCCACTCATAGATGGGCCAGAAGCAAGTATCGGCCGCGAGCCTCGACATCTCGATCGTCAGGTTGCCGGGGTGCTGCCACCCGAGCGGGCAGGGCACGAGCACGTTCAGGAAACTCGGGCCCTCAGCAGCCAGCGCCTTGCCGACCTTTGTGACGAGGTCATTCCAGAACGCAACCGTGGTCTGGCCCGCGTAGGCCGGATTGTGGGCGATGATGATCTCCATCAGGTCCTTGCGGGGCATCGTCTTGCCCGGTATCACCTCACCGGCGGGCGAAGTCGTCGTGTGCGCGCCGTAAGGCGTGGCCGAACTGCGCTGGATGCCCGTGTTCATGTAGCCCTCGTTGTCGGTACAGACGTAGAGGAACTTGTGCCGGCGTTCTAACGCGCCGGATAGCGCCTGAAAACCGATGTCATACGTACCGCCGTCGCCGGCAAACCCGATGAACTTGATATCGTCCTTGATGTTGCCCATCTTCCTGTGGAAGTTGTAGGCGGCGACGACACCGGACGCGGTCGAGGCCGTGGTCTCGAACGCGGTATGTATCATCGGTATCTGCCAGGCCGCATGCGGGTAGATGGATGAAAATATCTCGGTGCATCCGGTCGGCATGATGCCGACCACCGGCTGGGGCGCGGCGAGCAGTATCTGCCGCACCGCCAGCGCCTCGCCGCAGCCGGCGCAGGCGCGGTGGCCGCTCGAGAAGAGTTCGGGATTCTTGCAGAGGTCCTTGAGTCGTGCCATCTTCTACTCCTCTCCCCGATTCGTGAGGCCTGGCATTCTGACTTCTGCGTTCTGGATTCTGACTTCTGAATTCGTCTTCATGCGCATCTACCTCACTCCCACATAAGTAACGAGGTCTTCTTTCTTGCCGGCGTGCGCCTGCTCCAGCACCGTCGCGGCATCGGCCAGTGAGAACTCCTTGCCGCCGAGGCCGTAGACGTAGGAAAGCACGTTGGGCCGCTGGGGCGCGTCGTAGAGGACCGAGGTCAGTTCGGTGAAGAGAGGGCCGCCGTACGAATTGACCGCGTCTGCCCGGTCCATCACCGCCACGGTCTTGAACTTCGCCAGCGTCTCCTTCAACAGCTTGTGCGGCAGCGGACGGAACACGCGCAGCTTCACCATGCCGACCTTCTTGCCTTGGTTGCGCATGGCATCGACCGCCTCCCGCATCGTGCCGCAGGCCGAGCCCATCAAGAGCACGACGGCCTCGGCATCATCGGTGCGGTATTCCTCGATGACTCCGTAACCGCGGCCGAACTTCTGCTTGAACTCCTCCTGCACCTCCTCGATGACCGGCAGAGCGTTATTCATGCCCTCAATCTGCGAGCGCTTGAACTCGAAGTAGTAATCCTGCATCGTTGCCGGTCCGACCAGAATCGGCTTCTTGTAGTCAAGCAGGTTCCAGTTCGGCTTGTAGGGACCGAGGAACTCGCGCACCGACTTGTCCTCGAACGTCTCGATCCGCTCCATGCAGTGAGACAGGATGAAGCCATCCACCGCGCAGATGGCCGGCAACGAGGCTCGCTCGGCAATCTTCACGCACTGGATGAGCGTGTCGTAGCCTTCCTGCACCGACTCGCAGAAGAACTGCATCCAGCCCGAGTCGCGCGACGCGAGCGAGTCCGAATGGTCGCCGTGGATGTTCAGGGGCGAGGAAAGCGAGCGCGACGCAATCGGCACCACGATCGGCAGCCGCAGGCCACCGGCGATGAACAGCATCTCGTGCATCAGGGCGAGGCCCTGCGATGCGGTCGCGGTCATCGTCCGGCACCCGGACGCGGCCGAGCCGATGCAGGCGGACATCGCCGAATGCTCGCTCTCCACCGCGACGAACTCGGAATCTACCTTGCCGTCGCTGACGTACTGCGCGAATATCTGCACGATCTCGGTCGAAGGCGTAATCGGGTAGGCGGCCACGACGTCGGGGTTGATCTGCTTCATCGCGTACGCCAGCGCCTCATTCCCCGTCTTGGCGAGAATCATCTAGGCCTCCCTTCCGCCGATCTGCAATCTACAATCTGCAATCTGCAATGCCTCACTTCCGCTCCTCTTCCATCGTGATGGCCTGCACCTTGGTCGGACAGACATTGGCGCAGATGCCGCAGCCCTTGCAGTAGTCGTAGTTGATGCCGGTCACCTTTCCGTCCTCTACGATGACGGCTGCGTCAGGACAGAATATCCAGCAGTTCAGGCACTGGATGCACTTGTCCTTGTTCCAGCACGGACGCACCGAGCGCCACGCGCCGGTCTTGTTCTCCCGCACTGCCTTCATGTCCTCGATGATCGCACCGCAGGGCAGCTCTTTCCAGCTCTTCAGCTTCGCCATTCCGCCTCCTCTGCCCGCCGTCCTTCATTTTGCAGTTTGCATTCTGCATTCTGAATTCTGAATTGCATCCTCGTCCTCAGCACCGAACCTCCTCGTACGCCCGGCGGACGCTCACCAGGTTTGGCTCAACGAACTTCTCCTTGCCGCCGCGGAACTTCTCTCCGAGCTTGTGCTTCACCGCCTCCATCATCTGGTCGAACTCAAGCACGCCGGTCACCTTCACGAGTGCGCCGAGCATCGGCGTGTTCGGGACGTTCTTGCCCACGGTCTCCATCGCGATCTTCGAAGCATCTACCACATAGAGCTTGATGCCCGTCGGCAGGTTCAGCCGCTTGCGGAGCTCGGCCGGCTCGAGATTCGAGTTCACGAGCAGGATGCCGCCATCCTCGATGAGCCCCTCGGTGACCTTGGCCGGCTCGATCAGCGATGCGTCGAGCACGACTACCACGCGCGGGTTCTTCACACCGGCGTGGGAACGAATCGGCTTGTCGGACAACCGGTTGAACGCAGCCACCGGCGCGCCCATCCGTTCCGGGCCGTACTCCGGGAACGCCTGGATGAACATCCCGGTGTCCAGTGCGGCCTCGCCGAACAAGAGCGCCGCGGTCTTCGCGCCCTGCCCGCCGCGCCCGTGCCAGCGGATTTCCAGCGCCTGGCCGCCGAGCATACTGCAGGATTCAGTCATCAATACCTCCAGTCATTCACTGCCACTCACCAACCGCCGGTCGCCGGGTATCCCCGCGATCCGTCGTTTGGCAATCGTCAATCGTCATTTCTATGGTTGTCGGTGCGGACTTACATGTTACCTACCCATTGCCGAAAGTCAACTCGACGGCCCACGCACACGCGGGGCGGCTGGGATCTACAGGCAGTCGATGCCGGCCTCGCGGAGCGAGGCGAGTATCTTATCGCCCATGCGCTTCATCGCCTCTTCGGGGTAGCGCATCTTGAAAAGGAGCTGGGCCGCGTTTCCAATCTCCATCCGCGCCATCAGCCGCGCGACCTTGTCGGTGAAATCCGGCCGCGACTGCTCTTCCATCTCCAGCGCCTCTTGGTAAGTGCGCATGAAATACGCCTTGACGTCGGTCGTCAGGTCACCGTATTTCTCACGGTATAGCTGCGTCAGCTCCTCTGGCGATTTCTCTTCGTACCTCTCGGAGTGAACCATCGCGGCCCGCGACAGCTTGGTAATGCCTGCCGGGGTCTTCTTCGGATACCCAACGCAGAGAGCGACCACAGGTACGACCTTGTCCGGCAGACCGAACTCCTTGCGGACTTCCGTCATCGCGGCTAGGACCATCCCAATGTAGACCGTCCCCAAGCCGAGACTTGTTGCACACAGGACGACGTTCTCAGCCGAACAGAACACGTCCGCATACGCGAGCAGGAAGTTCATCAGTGCCTTCTCGCCACCGTAGGTTGCTCCCTCGGCCTCTGCCCATTTCCCGGTCCGGTGGAAATCTATGCAGAAAAGCAGGCAGAGCGGCGCCTTGGCCACCCACGGCTGGTTCACGGCCAGCTTGGCCATCTTGTCGCGCCCTTCCGGCTTCTCGATCCTGATAATGGAGATCGGCTGGATGTTGCCACCGGACGGCGCCTGGATTGCGGCGTCGAGCAGCTTCAGGACCTTCTCCTCCTCGACCGGCTGGTCGAGAAACGACCGCACGGTCCTCCGTCGCATGATGACGTCGTACACGCTTTCCATGGTCAATGCTAGGAAGCAGGGGTCGAGGAGTCAAGGAGTCTTGGATTCAAGTGCGCAGGTTCGACACTGGAATCCTTGATTCCTCGAATCCTGGAATCCTGTTCGCTCAGAACTTGAGAACGCTGGCCGGGTCGATCCGCTGGCCATCCTTGCGGATTTCGAAGTGCAGGTGTGGGGCGGTCGTCTGCCCCGTGGTTCCGACCCAGCCAATTGCCTTGCCGGCCTGGACCGAGTCGCCTTTGTCGACATCCCAGTCCTGCAGATGGCCGTAGTAGCTTTCGTACCCCTGCCCGTGTTTGAGCAGCAGGAAGCGGCCATACTGGCGGTCTTCGCCACGCTGCTCGACGACGCCATCCGCGGTCGCCCGCACCGGCGCGCCGACAGCTGCGGCAAGGTCTACGGCAAGGTGGCCTTCTTTGGCGCGCTGCGATACCGCGTAGTCTTCGACCGGTAGCAGTCCCGGCACGAGTTGGGTCCCCCAGGTCTGGCCTTTGGCCCATTCGGGCAGAGCCTGCGAATCGAACGGCACCGAGTCCCAGTTCACCGCGGGCGGAGTCATTTCTACCCCGAGCATCATCGCCATCTTCCGGCTCTCCTCCTCGACCTGCTCGAGCCGGTTTCTCAGAGCCGTGACCTTGGCGAACTCGGCCTCAAGTGACCGGTTCCTGCGCTCAAGATACGAAAGCCGGCCCAACCGATAGACCCCGGCCAGCACCATCACCAGCGAAACGACCACGAGCAGCGCCAGGAATCCCGCGGCTACGGCCAGCAGCCGGACCACCCACAACCTCAGGTTGAACCGCAGCGAGTTAGTGCTGTAGTTGCTGGCTATGAAGAACGAAAGCTCCTTGCGGGCCATCGCTATACTCTATGCTCGATGCTCAACGCCCGGCGATTCCGCGATTTGCCTTCTGACTCTGCCCTGTCCGCCACTCTGAATTCTGTGTTCTAGCCTCTGGCTTCCAGCTTCGCCCGGTCCTA
>JAFGRF010000075.1 GCA_016935295.1 Caldifarciminota bacterium
ACTCCGGCCGATGTGCGACGTTGACCTCATGGTACCGAAAGCAGAGTTGCCGAAAGCCCAGGCAGTCCTGCTTGACATGGGCGGCGTTCAGAAGGACCCCACAGGAAACGAGGCGTTCTGGAGGGAACACCACCACCCTCCGCCGATCTACCTCCGCGACCTCTCGATCGAGCTTCACTGGACCATCGCCGACCCCACCGGGCCCGTCAAAATAGACCCTGCCGGGCTCTGGAACAGGGCGCAACGAGCTACGATAGCGGACGTCGAACTGCTGGCGTTATCCCCTGAAGACCTGTTGGTCCACCTCTGTGTGCACTTCGGCGGTGAACACCATCTCAACGGATTGCGCTCCTTCTGCGACATCACTGAGACTATTCGCCTCCGCGGCGGAGACATGGACTGGCAGCAGGTCGTAGACTCGACTCGCGAGTGGCTTGCTGCAAGATACGTAGGCCTGACCCTCCATCTCGCCCGACGCCTGGTGGGCGCAGGCGTCCCGGATCATGTCCTCAAGCAGTTGGTCCCCGGTGGCATAGACGAGCACGTACTGGAATTGGCGAGGCAGCTCGTACTTGCCGACACCGGTTATGCCCCATGGTCACCCATATCCGGCCTCGTAGGCGCCAGGTCATTCGGTGACAAGACAAAGCTGCTGTGGCAGCGGGTTTTCCTTTCCCGTGCTGAGATGGCCAGGGTGTATCCAGCGTCCAGCGAGTCACGCTTTCTCTGCGTCTACTATGCGCTGCGGATCAGGGATGTCATGCGCAATCGCGGGGCGACTGTGCTTAAGCTGGCTAGGAGTACTGATTTCGCAGAGAGCACTACGGAGAGCGCGGTCGTAGCCAACTGGCTGAAATCCGGGTAGCGCACTTGTTGCACGCTGTCTTCTGGGTCTGGGGCTCGATCCGTAGCTCCAGCTTCCTTAGATTCTAGGTCCCTAACCTCCTCCTCCGACTGCCGCCCCGGGCCTGGCCAAGGCCCGCATGTACTCTGACCTGCCCAAAGTCGAGTAGTTGTCGCGGCGCTTCTGGGGTCACAGCTTCGTGCCGCCTCCACCTGACACCGGCTCCCGGCGTAACCTGTGTTGGCTGCGGCGGATTCCCTCAAGCGTCAGCACAGCGCGGGTGGCAGCTACGCCGGGCACGCGTGGTAGCCATGCGAGCAATTCGCGCAGAGGGTACGCAAACGCCACAGCCAGAGCTACCTGTGGCCGGTAGGCGATGCCTAGCTGGCAGTGGACCAGCCGGAACCCGAGTCTCTGCAGGACATCGTTGTAGCTGGTGTCGTGCAGAACCGTACGAGTGCCGTTCACGAGCTTCATACCGCGCTTCAAGACATACTCTTCCTGAAGATTGCGCGTGAGCGCGAACACGATACGATTTCGGAGATGTTCAGGATGATAATGCAGGTACGAATGATGCACCCACTCGCCGCAGATGATTCTCTCGCAATAGGCCGCCAGCTCGCCCGCGACCAGTACGACCCAGTATTCAAAAGGGCCCTTAGCCTTGTTGAGCATGTACTCGGACCACGCCCATTCATGCCCCGGCCGCAGCCCACGGCTCGACATGGCGGCAGCGTAGCACGAGTAGCCTCGCTCGGCCAGCCAGCCTGGCTCGACTCTTTGTACGGAGCATCGCTCATACCCGATGCGGACGTGACGTCGGTCTCTCTTGCCAAGAGCCTCCAAGTCCGGGACGCTGTCACACACAACGTAGTACCAGCCGGTGGGCTCGTTTGTGGTCGGGCCCGGATACCGTAGCAACAACGCACGCGACTCGTGGAGTAACCTGGCGGCCTCTTTCTTCGGGAGTTCTACGGAAACCGGTACGTCATTCACGGGCACAAGGTGGTGGTTGTACAAGCGCCATTCGATTCCGCCTCCCGAGTACAGGCGTTGCCCACGCGCACGAAGGTATTCTGCCAGACCGGTCCGGCTAGCCGTTCCCAGGAACAATGGAACTCCGCCGGCACCGCTCAACTGCAGCCCTCTTCCCGTTCTTCATGGCTCGTCCATGTCCGGAGTCCGGAACAATTCGCCGTCGTCTGCAAGATCCTCGTCAGTTTCGCAATCTGCGGATGCTCTCCGCTTGCCCTGCTGGAGACTTCTCCTGGTTCTCCAAAAATGGCAAAGCCCGTGGATCGCGGCATCTGCAATTCTGGATGCCAAATTCTGTTCCCTGGGTTCTCAACTGCCCCCCTCCTCCTCTACCCTCCGGGCATTCTTGAAGAAGAACTCCATCACGCGCTCTGCCTCCTTCGCCGACACCTGCGCGTGCAACGGCAGGTTCACGGTCTCGCGGGCTGAGCGCTCCGCGTTCGGACACTGGCCCAAGCGATAACCGAGACGGTAGTGCTCGGATAACTCAAGCGGGTGGAGCGGCGACTCAAACCAAGAGCCCAGCTCTACCCGGGCCCGCTTTGCCTTGTCCAGCAGCTCGGCCTTGCTGGCGACCCTGACCGGGTAGCGGAGCAACAGCGAACCCTCTGGCTTCTCCACCACTGGCCAGCCCCGCTGCCCCAGTTCCCGGTCGTAGAGCGTGGCGATCGCTTTCCTATGCTCAAACACGGTGTCCTGCCTTGCCAGCTCCCGCTGCCCCCACTTCTGCTGCGAAGGCCCCATCAACCAGTGATGGTCCTTGGGCACTTGGCCGGTGAGCTCGGCGGTGCTGGAAGAACCCACGAACAACCCGACCTTGCTCAATCCACGGATTGCGGCCTGCGCGGTCCAATACAACTGCGGCGTGAAGAAGCGCGAATAGACGGCGTACTGAAACCACAGCTTGGCTAAGGCCGCCCGCGAAGGCGTCGTTGACTGCCGGTACACGGCCTCGATCTTCTCGGCAACGTCATTGCGGCTGGTCACCGCCATGCCGCCGAGCCCGGTCGTGTACGGCTTGGACCACTGGGAACTGAAGAACCCGGCGTGCCCGACCAGGCCGACGTGCCTCCCCTGGTAGTACGCGCCGAGCGCGTGCGCGCAGTCCTCAATGAGCAGGAGGCCATGCCTCTCGCACAGTGCAACCAGAGAGCCGAGGTCGGCGATGATGCCGAACGTATGCTGGCAGATGACGGCACGGGTCCTCGGTGTGACCAGGCTCTCGACATGAGCCAGGTCGGCATTGAAACCCTGCGCCTCGATATCGGCGAAGACCGGCATCGCCCCCACGCGCCGTACCGCATCGGGCACAACCACGCAGGTGAAGCCCGGCATGATGACCTCGTCACCGGCCGAAAGGCCGAAAGCCCGCAGGGTCGATTCCAGAGCAACGCGCCCCTTCCAGAACGCAAACGCACTTGCGCCGGAGCCGAGCTTCTCAGCAAAAGCGGTCTCGTATGACGAGAAGCTCATGGTTCCTAGCTCATGCCTCGGCCAGGGGAATCCGGGGAATCTGCGGATGGCCGGTTCGGAAGATTCCTGCTTCCGGGTCATGGCGTCCGGCTTCTGGGCTGTCCCTCGATTCTGTTCCACCTTGCTCCTTTCGTTTTTCGTCCTGTTCCGTCCTGCGCTGTGTCGGCAACCGTGTCGCGCACTGTGTCTCGAACTGAAATCCAATCCGTTCGCAGCATTCTACCCTGCCGGTTCGGGAAATCGTCCCAGCGATAGTCCGCGGCGATGTCCACGACATTGCTCGCGTCGTTCTGCTGGCAAGAGTCTTGGCGAATCAATGCCGGAACGCCTCTTTCCCTGCATCGGCCGCCGTCGCTCCCCGGGCATTCTCCGGGCAGTCGCCTCCATGGGGAATTGTCGTCACATCCTCGGCTCACACCACCCATCATAGTCCCGCCGCTCAGTGTTCGCTCACGACCCAGTCTGAATCCCATTGCCCGGTGGAATCATCGGGTCTCACTCGCGCAGGACCGGCTTGTCTGCGACCACGCCGTGGGGCCAGTCCTGGTTTGCTCGGCCGCGTACAGCGACCCCATCGTGTCGAAACCACACAGTTTGAATAGCCTTTTCAGCTTGCCGACCGTATGCTGACGGTTTCTCGTCTGCCGCGAGTGCTCTCGACGCAGCGCGTGGACCTGCCGCGCTGTCAGAAAGGACGGAAGCGAAGGTAGAGGCGCCGGATACTCAATCTCGTACGGGTGCGCGTAGAACACAATCGGCTGCCCGCAGCTTTGCGCCCTGCTCAGCGCCAGCCTGGTATAGACCCAGGGAAAATGCCTCATGTAGCCTCCGCCTCCGGCCGGGAGTCGCAGGCCAAGCAACCGCACGACCGTAACCGGTATCTCGTACAATGGTCCCGAATTCGTCGTTATCCAGTGGGGCACGCACGGTGCGGAAGACATACCGTAACGGGGTCCGCCAAATGGGAAGATGCTGCTGTCGTACCGGAAACCGACTTCAGACACGATGTCCAGCGCGTACCAGGTTCGCCGGTTGATTCCGAAATCGGTCGCACGGTAACCAAGTACCATTGCGCCGCCTGCTTGTTCGACGGCCTGCTTGGCCTTCACCAGGCTGGCGCGGAAGGCGGCAGGACTGAGACTCGCCACGAGATGGTGGTGGTACCCGTGGACTGCCGGTTCATGCCCGGCTTCGACTACGCGCCTCACCAGTGCCGGGAAGCGGTCCGCTACCTCGCCCAGAAAGAACCACGTTGCCTTGACTCCTTCGCCTTCAAACAGCTCAAGCAGCCGCTCGGAGTTCCTGACGACGGCTTCGCTGGGTTCCAGCAGATGACCGAAAGACTCCAGAATCGTCATGTTGAACCAGTCCTCAACATCAACTCCCAGGAAACCTCTAAGTCTGTTCCTCATATGGCATCCCAGTCTCCCAGGGTCAGGGACCATCGGTCAACTCTCAGCAGTGAGGCGAACTGACCTTCACTCCCGGGACGCGGCAGAAACACCGTGTGGAAGTGTTTGGGTGAAACCGCCCCGGGCACGGCCAGGAACCCCAGCTTGAACAGGTCCCGGATGGTCTGGGACTCGCTCATCACGGCCGCGGCTGCCTCGGCTCCCTGTCTCCTCAGAGACCGAATCGCCGCAGCAACCAGCGTGCGTGTGGATTCCGTCGATGCCGACACCAGCTCAACCAGGAAACCAGCCCTCAAGCCAAAACGCATTTCTACGTGAGTCACAACAACTCCGGAAATACTCCCATCTCTTTCCCGCGCGACAAAGCGTCCATACTCATTCCGCGGTTTGTCGCAGTAGCGCCAGTTAAGCCAGGCGGCGTCGCGACGAAGGGCGAGGACGCTCCGCTTCCGGGCGGTCAGGTCGGCAAGGGCATCGGCTGATGGGTCGAAGCGCTCTGCCTCCTCTGCAATCGGGCCATGACTGCTCAGCCGATGGTGCCTCAGTTCAGTCAGGGCGGCGGGAATAGCGGTCAAGAGGGACCACCATCGCGTCCCGCGACCCCGCCGGACATTGCCGGCAGGTCGCAGCGGACAGACCATCAGCCGACGATCACCCAGATTGACCCAGCCTGACTTGAGGAATCCCGGCAGAGACAGGTCGTTTGGCATGGTGCTGATGAAGTCAGCGCCGTTCCGCCAGGCCTCTTCGACACAGACTGATACCAACCGAGAGAAAATGCCCCTGCGTCTGAACTCCGGATGGACCATGACGTCAGTGAACAGCGCACCGGTCAGGGCTCGGCGGCCCAGGGAGTAGCGGAAATACGTAACGGGCCTGATGCCTACGACCTTGCCCGCCAGCTCAGCCACGAAGATACCGGAGCTCTCGGGACGATAGGTGAAGTACCGCCAGCGCCACCACTCCGGCGGATTGGTGGAAGAACCGTAGCAGGCCCTGGCCAGTTCCAGTACTGCGGACAGGTCGTCTCTCGTGCAACGCCTGACCGGGATTTTGCCGTGTCCTTCGATACTCAAATCGCTCCTAGAAACCGGTACCTGGCGGGGCCCACCGGCGCCTACCGGACAGGCGGTCGCGACACCCGGTCACCAGCCTGCGCATTCCGCACCGCGGTTCGACAAGCATGGACACAGGGTCAATCCCCGAACTGCCGGACACCATCCACCGGCCGCCGCAGAGGACGCCGGTCTGCCCGCTTGTCATGGAACTTCTGAACGAACTCCAGGTGTTTGACCATCGCTCCATAGACCTTGTCCGGGTGGAACTCGGTCTCGAATGCCTGCAGGCAATGACGCCGCATCTCCTCCAGCCTCGACTGGTCCGTTGCCAGGTCGATGACGATCCGGGTCAGTGCGCGGTAGTCTCCATTCGGATAGGTTATTCCGCAGCCCGTACGTTGCAGAAGCTGAGCCAGAAGACCGTTCACGCTGGACAGGATGGGCAATCCGGCAGAGAGGTACTCAATCACCTTTATGGGATAGCTCCTGGCGAGGGAATATGTACTCTGGTATGGCACCAGTCCAAAGGTGGCCATCCGCAGCAGCGTCCAGATTTCGGTACGGTCTACCCATCCGGGTAACATCACGTTGTCGCATTCCCCGGCCATTCTGCGATAGTGGTCAAGGCTGTCACCAGTCCCGCACAGAACGACCCTGCAGTTTGGCACCGTCTGTCGCAGCTCTTTGGCCGCCGCGATCACCGGTTCCAGATCCAGCGACTGGCGTAGACCCAGGCTGCCAGCCAGACAAAGAATCAGGTCGGAGTCTCTGAGCCCCCGGGTGTGCCAGCGGTTGCGCGCGCGGTCGACCTCCGCGTCGGTCGGAGTCCATTTCTCGTTGGCCAGCGGGAAGGACCGGTCCAGGGCTTGGACCGGCCTCCCGGCGCAGGCGGCGCCCCATTCAACGAATGCGGGTGTGATGCCCATCAGGCAGGTCGCCCGTCGACACGCCTTTCTGGCCATCCAGAAGTAGGGTCCGAGGGCCAACCTCCCGAGCGGAGCGACGGCCGCCGGCACGACTTTGAGCATGGCATGGGGCCACAGGTCCCTTATGTCCAACACAACCGGCACGTCCCTCTCTCTCCCGTACCGCGTCGCCTCATAGCTCAGGTCGAGGGTCGGGAACGAACAGACGATGACATCAGGCCTGGCCTCGGTCCGGGCGTACCTGCGAAACTTGCGGCCGATAAGCCAGTGGTTCACAACTCGCGCGACCGAGACGTTCTTGCTGTACGATGTCGCGTGCAGCACCCGGTAGGCAAGCTGCGGGCTCACGTCAACTCGCGAGTCCCTGTCGGCCTCGTGCCGCTTTCGCGCGTGGTCGAAGGTCGAACCCCACCAGAGCACATGATGACTGGCTTCCATCAGGTGGTCGGCGATGTTGCCCGCGCGGAACCTCCGGTCCTCCGGATGGAAGTAGGGAAGCGGATCGCCGATGTCTATAATCCAGGTTCGCATGGACGGTCGGATTCTCCTTGACACCCCTCGCTAGTCCTCACGCGGACGCCGGCTCGAATCAGGTCGGCGGCCGCACTGAAACCGCAATTGAAGAGCGCGTCCAGTGCCGAAAGCCCGGGGACGAACTGCTTGCCGGCCTGTGGGTATGTCGGATGGTCGAAGGTCAAAGCCAGTGGCGTGATGCCCTCGCGCTCCAGCATTCTGTCGTCCTGATAGGCGACGGCACCTGCCCCTCTCAGGTAGGCGTCACCGCCGACTGCCTTCACAATCTGCACCAGCAATTCAGTCTTGCTGCCCGTCGCCGCGAGCACGGAGGCCAGCCTGACCTCACGATCGATGCCCAGCCGAGCAGCGACCTCTCGAATGAGGCACACATTCATTTCACCTAGTCGAGTCCAGTCTCTGGACAGGAGGTCCGTAACCCAGGGCATGACGCCTTCCCAGTACGGAGCTGCCCGGTAGTACTCACGCATCCTGGCGAGGTGGCGCTGGAACCAGGGTCGCCGGTCCCCCGTGCATATCTCGACCGACCTTATGAGCGTGCCGTCCGGCGAAAGGCGCCGCACCGGCACAGTCAGCCACTGTGGACCATTTGGCGCCCTGACTTGCACTCGATTCACGTACGAATGTCCGGGCATTTGGACGTTGTCCTGTATTACGAAGCAGTCACAGGAGACCATCTTCGCGAAGTAACCCAGCCATGGCAGGTAGTTCGGCTGATGTATGGCTACTATCACGAGTTCGACTGCGGCATCGGTACCGCTCTGATGACCAGCCGGGACACCTCAAAACTCTCGGCGTACTCGGCGCCGATCTGCACGCCGCGCGTGCGCGCCAGCGAACGGATGAACTGCTCGTCAACATACTCCCGTCCCAACTGCGACACGTAACAGCGGAGCGCCCGCAGCTTGGCATCCATGTGCCGGGATTCGAGAAAGAAGAAGGCGTTCGTGCTGAAAGTGAGGTTGTTCCATGGCACTTCGTAGCCGAGGATAGTGGTCTTCTTAAACGCGCGGAAGCCCTCCTGGGCTACGACCTGATGGTCCTGGTGCGTGTCGGTGGAGCTGGGGAGAAACACGAGGTGCGGCTCGATTCTGCGGTTCAGCTCCACCAGCAGTTCAAGTATCTGCTGCCTGAATTCCGGGAAGCGTCGCACCGGGAAACGCTCGACCACGAGGTGTCTCTCGTCGAGGGCAAGTTCGCGCGTTGCCTTGACGACTTCTTCTGCCAGGACGTCGCGCGGCAGTCCGGCCGGTACCGAGTCCTCGGCTATCGAAAGCGCTGCGTAGTGCACCTCCGAGCCCTCCTCGATCAACCGCGCAATCGTCCCGCCGCAGCCGAACTCCCCGTCGTCGGTGTGGGGTGCGAGAACAAGCACTCTATCTGCAAGCATGGTTCCGGGCCTCCTTTCCGGCAGCATACATGCCGGTCATCATCAGTCCTGC
>JAFGRF010000076.1 GCA_016935295.1 Caldifarciminota bacterium
CAGCAGCCTCAGAGAGTCGCCAACGGATGTTGCCCTGCCCGGCGGCTGATGTCCGCCGCTTCCGTTTGTTGACAGGATCTCTAGGGCGGCATGCGACTCCGTGTGGTGCTATAATGGTGCCAACATAGAACCGTCCACAAGAGGAGGTCACGGTGACGGTCAATCTCTCTGTGAAGTCAGTGCCCGACCACGTGGCGGATCGGCTCCGCCGACGGGCGGCTCGGAACCACCGTTCGCTACAGGGCGAGTTGCTGTCCATTCTGACTGAGGCTGCCCGGGCAGAGGGCGCGCTGTCGCCAGCGGAGTTGCTGGACTGGGTCCGCCGGACCGGACTGGAAACCCCGGCCGGATCCGCAGATACCATCCGCGCGGACCGCGATGCCCACTAGCGTGCTCGACGCGTCCGCACTGGCGGCGCTCACCTTCGCCGAGCCCGACGCGGCGGAAGTCGTGGCGAGTCTCGGCGACGACGACCTAGTGGCGCCGTCTCTGCTGTGGTATGAGATGGCCAACGTCTGTATCACGAAGATCAGGGCCTATCCTACCGAACGAGAGAAGATCCTGGATGCGTTCCGAATGGCGGCCAACCTCAGCATCCAGATTCTAGACGTGGATCATGCTGCCGTAGTCGAGCTTGCCGATGCGACCGGCCTCACAGCCTATGACGCGGCATACCTGTGGCTTGCCCAGCACCTCGGTGCGCCGCTCGTCACGCTCGATCGGCGACTGGCCGACGCATGGCAATCGTAGGTCTCCGGGTCTGTCCCGCTGTTGACGGCTAACGAGCAACTCATCGTCCGGCGGGCTGGCACGCTACAGCTGACGTGGCTACCGCTGGCGTACCCAGAGTTAGAGAATGGCCCAGGATACCACGGAAGTGGCAGGCGTGGGGCGGAAGCGGTACACGGCGGAGCAGGTCAGCAGGCATCCACGGCAGGCGGAGAGCATGGTCTCGAAGCCGGAGCGTCGTCCGGGAGTCGGGCAGCGCGACGCTGCTTGGCTGACCTAATCAGGCGCGATCGACTCCAGTCGCTGCAAGAGCATTGGCAGGTAGATGGCTTCGCGTGGAGTCAGGGCGAAGTTCTCGAACATGTACTCGGAGGCAGGTACTTCTCGCATCTGCGACACGTAGCCATCAGCGCTCACGACGTACATTGCCACAATGCACTCCGGTGGCGCTGGCCAGACGAAGGCCCAGCCGATTTCGTACCAGCCGTCGCAGCCAGATCTCTGGGTTCGTGTCCGTTCGCAAAACGTCCACTCAACGCGGGCGCCCGCCAGTGGCAGACCGCTGATGCTATCGCGTACCCAACCACGCACCCTCATATGCGTGCCAGTGGGTGTGCCAGTGGCAGTCGGCGTTGGCATGCGCGAGGATGCGGCGGTTGGTGTTGGATCGCAGTACGGTAGCGACCGCGTAATCGGCGTGGGTGTGCCGCCCGGAGGCAGCGACCAAGTGTTGTTGTCCTCGCGGCTCTCCTCCACCGAATCAAAACCGTCCACTGCGACGGCCTCAGGGAGGAATCGTGGCTCGCTGAGCAGTGTTATGGTCCGCCCAGCTCCCAATCCGGACACGCGCCAGGCAGCAGCGCCGCCCGCCACCGAGAACGAGCCCGCAGCAGCGTCGCCGATGTTGCGGATCGTAACCTCGAAGCGCCAGGGCTCGCTCAACGGGATGCAGTAGCCTCCGACGTCGGGCATCTGCACCGCGAGACGGTCCCACACGCAGTCGATCACCACCAGGTCCGGAAGCGGCGGCTTTCCTGATGGTATCAAGGTGGGCACGGGGGTCCGCGAGGGGCAATAGGGTGGTGCGGTCATTGGACGATCGGGCCGGGCCGAGACGGCCCTTGGCCGCGGCGGCATGGGGGTTGCGAGGCCATCGGAGAAGCTCAAGGTCGCGGTCCATGTCGGGCCTACCCATGGCGCAACCAGGTTATTGTCTTCGTCAGACTCGGGGACTTGGCCGTACGCGTCCACCACAAGTGGGAACTCGGGGTATCGGCCCCACTCGGTCCGGCAGTATGTGGCGCCGGGAGCGAGACTGGGCACTCGCCACATCGCTTGGCCGTCCTGGACGATGTTCGGGCCGGCGACGGCCCCACCCGCATTGGTTACCTCGAAAGCTAGGATAGTCGGCCAGCCTGGACCAACACACCCGCGGGGAAGCCAAGTGTCGTACCGCCACCAGCTGATCTGCAGATCGGCAAGCACCGGGGTGGCAGAAGCCGTGGCTTGCTGCAAGCCGGACGGTGCCGTGTCCGTCACTGCCCAGTGCCGAGTCGCGGACCACGCGTCTGTACACGGGACGGTGCTCGGCCAACGAGCCGCCAGAACTGGAAGCGCGCATCCGAGCATCAGGCAGAGGATGAGCCGACCACGCAAGCAAGTGAGCGCCACTGCGAACTCCTTGACTACACAGACGGCCGCCGCAGCCGGCCAAATGCCAGTATCTGGGATCAGCGATTACTCGTCAAGTGTACTCCTTTCTGGCTTCACTGCCGGCGGCGCCCATCCCTCGAGGCCAGGGCTCCATCTTAGCCATCCACCTGGCTTCACCACGCTCTTCGTTCGGACCCGACTACGATGGCGGACGCCCCGAAGTGCTCTTGGATGGCTGTCGCTCGACGCGTTGATGTGCCGGTCCTCACCGGGGTCATTGTCCGCTGAGCGACGAGTGTCACTTCGTGTCGCGAGATGCGAGCAATTGTCAAATGTTGTGGATCGAGGGGCTGGGGGCGGGCTCATGCGGCGACCCCGTCCGTGGTCTTGGTCGAAGGGTCCGGCTGCTCCGGACTGGTCTGTCCGATACGGGCTCCGTCTTTGAACTCGATGCCGGCGAGGACAGCGGCCACCAGTTGCGGAGCGTTGATCCGGCGCCATCGCTGCTCCGCCGCTTGGATCAGCTTGAAGGCCATGGCCAGCCCGGCCTTGCGTGACCCGGAGCCGCGCGTCTTCTTGGTCCGGGCCTTGACGGTGCCGAACCCAGACTCGATGGGATTGGTTGTCCGGAGGTGCACCCAGTGCTCGGCCGGGTAGTCCAGGAACCGCAGTAAGTCCTCCTCATGACTCGCCAGGCTGGCCACCGCCTTCGGGTACTTGGCCTCGTACTCCTCGCGAAAGACCTTCAGCTCCTTCCTGGCAGTGTCGCGGTCAGGCGCGTACATGATGGCGTGCAGCCGGTCCTTCGCCGCCGCTTGCAGTCGTTTCGGGAGCTTGTCCAGGACGTTGGCGACCTTGTGCTTCCAGCAGAGCTGGTGGCCGACGCCGGGGTAGACCTCGTCCAGCGCCTTCCAGAAGCCGAGGGCCCCGTCACCAACCGCCAGGCGCGGAGCCCGCATGCCCCGCCGCTTCAGGTCCCGGAGCAAGCTCGCCCAGGACTCCTCACTCTCACGGTAGCCGTCGACGAGCGCGATGACCTCCTTCTCTCCCTGCTCTGTTACGCCGACCAGTACAAGGCATGTCAGGCGGTCGCTCTCGAGCCGAATCGGGAAGTTGACGCCGTCCGCCCACACGTACGCGTAGCGCCGACCGGCAAGGTCACGCTTCGCCCAGTGGTTGTACTCAGCCTCCCACACCTCCTTGAGCCGAGTGATCGTCGTCGCCGAGAACCCCCGAACAGCTTCCCCAAACAGCACCTCCAGCGCCGGTGCGAAGTCGCTGGTGGACAGCCCGCGCAGGTACAGGACCGGAAGCGCCTCCTCCAGCCGCGGGCTCCGGCGCATGTACGGAGGCAGGATCTCACTGGTGAACTGCTTGCCCTCGCGCCGGTCGTTCACGCGCGGCGCCGTCACCCTGATTGCGCCGGCACCCGTTGCCAGCGTCCGGGGACGGGCCTTGCCGTTGCGCACGACCAGCGAGTGACCGTCCGCGTCCCGTTCCGACCTGTGCTTGCCGACGTAGTCGGCTACCTCAGCCTCAAGCGCCGCGGCGAGCATCCGTCGCGCCCCCTCCCGCGCCAGGTCGTCCAGCGACCCACGCCACTCCACCGGCAGTTGACCAACCAGCTCTCCGTACGTATCGTGTTGTGCCATCGGCGTACCTTTCCCCCGGGTGACCGGGTGTGGATGTGAGTCCACGGAAAGGTACGCCGTTCGCGCTCCGTAGGCCAGCCAGCTGCCCGCCCCCAGCCCTCTCGATCCACAACATCAGGTTATAGCTCGGGTGTCCG
>JAFGRF010000077.1 GCA_016935295.1 Caldifarciminota bacterium
GGGCTTTCGGTCGCCTTTCATTGCGCTCCCCCCTGCTCCAGTTGTTCCAGGGCCTGTCTGGCCCGGGTGAAGGACGGGTCGAGCCTGAGTACTTCCTGCCAGCGGGCGCGCGCTTCGGCGAGTTTGCCTTCGTAGTGGTCGCAGAGCCCGAGGTAGAACATCGCGTCCGCGAACGTCGGCCGTTCCTTGAGCGCGCCTTCATAATAGTAACGGGCCTTGGCGATATCCCTGCGGGAGAAAGCGATATTCCCGAGATTGCTCCACGCGTCCAGCGAGTGCGGGTCGCGCGCGAGCGCGAGTTCGTAGTAGTGCGCGCCCGAGTCGAGACGGCCGGCGGTGGCCAGTACGTAGCCCAACGCACCGTAGGCATCGGCGTTGGATGGGTGAAGGCGCATGGCGGCCCGGGCTGCACTTTCGGCTTCGGCAAACCTGCCCACGCTCGCAAGCAGGGTCGCCTCCAGCTTCAGCACGTTGGCACCGGAATCGGATTCGAGGGCACGCCGCACCTCCACGAGGGCTTCGGCTTCCCTGCCCTGTCCGCGCAGGCCCACCGCGGAGACGAAATGACCCTGATCCGGGACTGTCTGCCGGACGGCCCGGACAAGGTCGGCATTGACGAACAGGAAGGATGCCACGGCAATTGCCAAAGCCGGCCACCGCGCTGAAATCTTCCCCTTTCGGCCCACAAGTCCCATGATTCCCATGACCGCGAGAATCACGACGATCGGGACCATCGGCACGCGGAAACGGCCTGTGACAAAGAAGGCAACGAACGAGAGCGAGTACGTGACGATGAAGAGGTAGAGCGGCAGGAACCGGCGCCAGTCCCGGCGGCGCAGCCAGACCCCGGCCAGGGCCAGCGGCAGCAGGATGCCGAACGGAAACTTGAGGAACCGTGAGTCGAAGAGCAGATAGTTAATAAAGGAGTAGCGTTTGACCACGTACAGGCTGCTCTCGTTGCTGACCTCGTAGCCCGCGAACCAGAGGAAGGTCTTGCGAAGAAGCAGACCGAGCGCACTGCCCGGTCGTCTCTGCCAGAACTCAAGGCCCTTTGACATCCAGTATCGGTCGACCTCAGCGCCCCGAAGTGACCGACCCTCGGCTTTCTCGGCCAATCGTATTGCGTCGTCATAGCCACCCCACCAACTGCGGCGCGTGCCCGGAATGACCGCGGTCACGCCGTCTGACATAGGGTTGTTGCCCATGACGAAGTTGCTGCCCGCCTGCCACGCAATCGGCACGAACTGCCTGCTGACCACGTAGTTGCGTATCGTCACCGGCAGGATGACGAGCGCCGCCGCTCCCCAGACCTGCACCAGCTTCGCCAGGACTCTCCGACGAGTCGGACCTGTCGGACTCGACCGACCACGCTCCAGCCAGAACCAGACCGGCAGCACCGCGAGAAACGCCAGCACGTTGGGCCGCGTTATCGCCGCCAGCCCGAACACAAGACCGGGCAGCCACCACTGCCGGTCGGTGTCCCGACTGCGCAGGAGAAGCACGAGGCCAAGCACAACCAGAAACGTCAGCAGACCCTCCAAGAGAAGCTGACTGTCGTACCAGATGGCAAGCGGGTAGGCCGCCATCACCAGACCGGCAATGCGCGGCACCGCATCGGAACGATGAACGATAGACGATGAACGATCCGGAACGGTCTTCTGGTTCGCTTGCTGCTTGGGGCTTGCGGCTTGCGGCTGAAGAAACTGCCGTGCCAGCAGGTACACCAGTCCGCAGCCGGCGCTGCCGATGAGCGACTGGACGATCCTCGCGACCAGCTGGCTCGTTCCGGAGAGCCAGTAGAGAAGACCGAGGAAGTAGGGATAGAGCGGCGCGCGAAAGAACGCGTCGGCGATGAACTCCCGGCCGGCGGCGACGGCCTGCGCCCACTCGTGATGATACATCGCGTCCATTTGAGGCAGCAGAAAGAGCGGGTCGCTGTGCTGCAACTGGAGCAGGTGCACGAGCCGCAGCAGGAACGCTACAACGGAAATGACAAGGAACCACACCAACTCGGGACTGCGCGTCCCGCGCGTCGGCGCCTGACGGCCTGCCGTTGACGGCGGACGGCCCAAGACCTTTGCGGGCATCACACGAGTATCGGCAAAAGAGGAAGCAGGTCAAGCGACAAGAGCCGGCCACAACCCCGACATGGAGACAACCACAGAGTCCAAGGAGAACACAGAGCAGGTGAAGATTGAGCTCGGATTCTATCCTCAGAGTCTCTGTACTATAAGCGTACAGGGTCATCGTTTCCGCGAAGATGTCTCTCCGACGTCTCTGTGCTGAAAGCCTCAAGCCCAAGCGCAAGCCCAAGTTCCCAGCCGACTCCTACTTCGGGAATTGGACATTCGAGCTTGATTCGTCATTCGTCCTTCGGACTTCGGACTTGTGCGTCCGACGCACGCCGTGCTCTCTGTGGTTCAATATCGGAATCAGGGGCCGGGGAGAATTCGGGACCGGGCAGCGTGCTTGACCGGACGGGACGTGCTCCATATACTCACGCAGCCGATGGCCAGAAAACCTCCCTCCGGCCGGACAACAGCGAGCACGAGTCGCGACCGCCGCATATGGCTGTTCGCAGCGCTCGCGCTCACGTTCTTCATCCGCCTCTGGTTCATCCTGGGCATGCGCGGCCACCCGTTCTCGACCATGGGCCCGACCTACGTGGATTCCTACTACTACCACCAATGGGCAATCGAGATCATCTCGGGCAACTTCTGGGGCTCGGACGTCTTCTTCCTGCGCCCGCTCTACCCGTATCTGCTCGCGCTTATCTACGCTATCTTCGGCCGGCACGTCCTCGCGGTGCAGCTCGTCCAGACTCTGTTCGCTACCGCTTCCTGTT
Source organism: Caldifarciminota bacterium (assembly GCA_016935295.1). Lineage (GTDB taxonomy): Bacteria > Hydrothermota > Tepidihabitantia > Tepidihabitantales > Tepidihabitantaceae > UBA2258. The sequence goes on from JAFGRF010000077.1 coordinate 2,846, forward strand.
TCCTGCTGTACGAAACGACGCGCCGCATCTTCGGCCGGCGCCCGGCCATCTTCGCGTCCTTCGGCTTCGCCCTGACCGGCGTGCTGGTGTTCTTCACCGGAACATTCCTCCACGTAGAGCTCACAGTCCTGCTCAGCCTGCTCTTCCTCTGGCTGATACTCATTGCGGGCAGGCGAATCTGGCTGTGGGCCGTTGCAGGCATATGCTTCGGCCTGCTCGTCATCTCCCGTCCGGAACTCCTGCTCGTTCTGCCGTTCCTGGTCGCGTGGCTGTGGAAGCAGTCCACCACCCGCGGTCCTTCGTCCGACACTCCCGGTCCGCTGTCCGGAGTCCCACGCAGCGCGCCGGTCGCCCTGGCCGCCGTCGCGCTCCTCATCATCGCCGTCGTGCCCATAAGAAACTACATCGTCGGCCGCGACCCGGTGCTGTTCACCGCCCATTCCGGCCTCAACTTCTACTACGCCAACAACCCCTCGGCCGACGGCACCTGGCAGCCCACTGCCGAACTGGCGCGCGGCACCGGTTTCTCGCACGAACGTCTGAAGCACGTCATCCGCACGATCGATGGCCGTCAGGTCAGTTGGTCTGCCGCATCGTCCTACTGGACCCGCCGAGGCATCAGCTTCATCACCCATCAGCCGGGCAAGTACCTTCAACTCCTCGGCCGCAAGCTCCTGCTCTTCTTCAGCAACTATGAAGTGCCCAACAACTACTACCCGGAAACCGTCCGCCCGGCATCATTGCCGCTCCGGCTGGCCTTTGTGAACTTCGGGCTGGTGCTCGGGCTCGGACTCGTCGGTATGGTCTGGGCCTGGCCGAAACGCCGACAGGCGCTGCCCACCTACCTCTTTGTCGCCGCTCACCTGGTCTCCGCGCTGCTTTTCTACGTGCTCTCGCGCCTGCGCGCCCCGGTTCTACCCTTCCTGCTGATGTTCGCCGGATACGGACTGCACGGAATAGTCGACTCCATCCGACAGCGCCGAGTGAAGCACGCAGTCGTCGGCATCGCCATCGCGGCCGCGGTATACGCAGCCTCGGTTCTGATTCCGGTCCCGCGGCAGACCTACTCGGCGCAGGCCTGGGTTCAGGCAGGCAACACCTGGCTTGGCGAACGCAAAGTCGGCCCTGCCATCGAGGCGCTCAACCGCGCCCTCGCGATCCAGCCGAGTCTGTATGCTGCTCGCTACAGCCTGGTAATGGCCCTGGCCGGCTCCGGCAGACTCAATGAGGCCGAGGCCGAGTTCAGAAAACTTCAGGCTGACGCGACGTCACCCAGTGCCCGGGTTCTGGTCCTGCGTGCGGCCGTGCGTCTGTCCGTCGCCCGCCGCGAGTTCGCGCGTGCAGTCGCGCTCGGCCGCGAGGCACTGGCCGCAGACCCGAACGATGCTGAGACGCACTACATGCTCGGCCTCGTTTTCATCAGCATGGACAGCCTCGTGCAGGCACGCGAGCATCTGTCCCGCGCGGCCGCGCTCGAACCGGGACAACACGCGATCCGCGACGCTTTGCAGGCGGTGGAGTCACGCCTGCAGGGCCGCTAACCTCCGCCCGAACACCAAAACACCGCGCACATCTCCCTGCCCACCCTCTCTCGCTAGTGGTAGCAGGAGGGGATGGGGCGATGTGACCGGAACGCCCTCGTTTCGAGTCGTTTCCAGACCCACGGCGATAGCTGGAGCCTTGTACCTCGAAACCGGGTTCGCGCCGGCGTCGCGTTGTGTCTGTCGATGTACCTCTCGTCGTGTGTCTCGAAGTACCGGCAGAAGTATCCTCACTTGCATACTCACTTGCGTCGGCACACCTATCACGAGCTGTATCGCGACCTGTGTCGCGAGCTGTGCGCGAAGCTGTCCGCGTCGCCGTGCCGCGGGTTGTTCGCGAAGTCGTACAGGTCGTTGTTCCGGCAGTTGTTCGCGCCGTTGTTCGGCCTGATGTACCAATCGATTATCCCACGGTCGTACGCTTCGATGCGTCTCGCGCTGCTTCGGCGGAGGCTACGGGGGAGGCGGCCCGTGGGCCGACCAGTGGGCGGCAGCACTGTTTCTACAGGGGCGAGGCCAATTGTGGTCTGTGCTGGGGTTCACCACCACTTATAGACAGAGGTACACCACCATGGGAGCCCTGCAGCTTTCGCCCGACACGCCCGGCGAATCCTACAGCGCTGTAGACTGAGCAGCCGGGCCGAGAAGCAGCGCAAGTGACTATAAAAGAAGCGGTTAGTCAGCAATCGGCGAAATCCACCCCTGCATGGAGGAAGTAGTATGGAGTGCGGTCTGGGAAGCGCTCCCGCAGGCTACCCGGCAGAGAGCCTGGGCCGCCGTCTGGAAGACTCTCCGGATTGCCGCCCGGACGATGACTTGCCGGAGAAACGGGCACACAACTCTCAGAACAACCCTGCAGGCTGCCCGGCGGTCCGCCAGGCAGGCTGCTTGACCTATGGCCGAGAACGTAGTCGCTGAAGCCCTACACCTGGTCCTCTCCGGGATTCCCCGGAGGACTCTGCGGCAAGCTCCCTGCCTGACAGTGCAGTCTATCACGCGGCAGGCAGTCGCCGCCGGGTACTCCGTAAGAGGTACCCGGAAAAGGAAGGGGCGGGTCAGAGACCCGCCCCTGTAACCGA
>JAFGRF010000078.1 GCA_016935295.1 Caldifarciminota bacterium
ACATGGTATGTGAGCCGCAGTCGACCGCAGTTCGGACCTTTGCCTCGATGACTGCCAGCGTGTGCTCGGTCAGAAGCGGGCAGCCGGTCACGCCTTCGCGATACCCGGCATGTGCGAACTTGTCGTAGTCGCGGCCGGTGCGGAATCCGAACGTACCGATGAACGTCAGCGGCGTCTCCTGCTCCAGCACCGCGACCGCGAACTGGCCGGTCTTCGCTATCAGCTCGTGGGTGAGATTCGCCTTGCTGATGCTCACTGAAACCTGACAGGGAGTCAGGGCCACCTGGACCAGGGTATTTATCACGCACCCGTTCCGCCGCTCGCCGTCGCGCGCGGTGACGACATACAGGCCATAGGTGACGGTATTAAGCGCAGCCAGATTGACCTTGGACGGGTCAATGGCGCAGTGGGCGTTAGCGCCGGCTTGCTCAATCATGCTGCCACCTTTCCCTGCAACTTCGCCGCAACTGCCTTGCCGAACTCGCGGCACTGGCTGAGCCCGGTTTCGTCCGGCACGAATTTCAGCCTGAGCGAAGGCACGGCCGGCTCGACGCCGGTTTGCCGGAAGTACTCCTCAATCTGCGCGCAGGCCTCTCCGCTCCAGCCATACGAACCAAACGCCGCACCGATGAGGTTTTTCGGTTTCAAGCCTCTGGCGTAGGTCAGGACGTCGGCGATGGTAGGGAACATGCCGTTGTTGATGGTCGGCGAGCCAATCAACAGAGCGCCCGCGCATAGGAGCTCGGTCATGACGTCGGCCCGCGAACTGCCCTGCAGCGGCAGCACACTGACTCCGACGCCCTCGCCTGCCATCGCGTCGCCAATCGCGCGCGCCATCAGGCTCGTGCTCTGCCACATCGTATCGAAGGCAATCACGGCGCGTTTCTCCGGCTTCTGCGTTGCCCACTTCGCGTACCAGCCGAGCAGCGTATCCAGGTCCTTGCGCCAGACCGGCCCGTGGTCCGGGGCAATCGTCTTGATACTGATGCCCAGCGACTTGATGCGCTCGAGCAGTTTCAGAACCAGCGCCGAGTACGGCAGCAGGATGTTCGCGTAGTACCTGCGGCCCTCGTACAGCATCACTGCCGGGTCGTTCTCGTCCGCGAAGAGCCTCGGAGTTGCGAGGTGCATCCCGAATCCGTCCTGGGAAAAGACCAGCTCGTCCTCGTGCAGATAGGATATCATCGAATCCGGCCAGTGGAGCATTCTTGTCTCGAGGAAAGTGAACGACAGCCCCCCGAGCTTCAGAACCTCGGCGTCCTTGACCGCGGTGATCTCGTGGCGGTCGTGCAGCTGGGCGTGGAGGTTCTTGATGCCCAGTTGCGAGGCGTAGACCTTGTCCGGCTTGATTACGTCGATGGTCTGCGGCAGGGCACCGGAGTGGTCCATCTCGGCGTGATGAGAGACAATCACTTTGATATCGGCCGGGTCGACCACCGACGCGATGCGCGCCAGCATCTCGTCCCGGAACTGCGCCTTGACCGTGTCTATCAGTACCGGGTAGTCGCCCATCACCAGATACGCGTTGTACGACGAGCCGCGCTGGGTCGAGTAGCCGTGGAAGTCGCGCAACGCCCAGTCGACCGCGCCGACCCACCAGACGTGCTCGCTGACCTTTCTCGCCTGAAAGCCGCCGCTGGCCATGCTCAAGCCCGGGTTACCGCTAGGCCCCGGCTGCGGCCGGCTGCGCGTAGAGGGCGGCCAGGTCCGGAGCAAGCACGAAAGTCCGTGCGCCCAACTCGCGGTCGATCATCAGGATTCCGCGGCCCTCGTTCCCGACCAGCTTCAGTTCCTGAACGACCTTGGAGGTACTGGCTTCTTCCTCGACCTGTTCGTCGACGAACCACTGCAGCAGCGTTCGCGAGGCGTGGTCGCCCTCGGCCTGCGCCAGCTTCACGAGGTCGTCGATCTTGGCGGTGATGAACTGCTCGTGCTTGTACGCCGCCTCAAACGCGGCCAGCGGCAACTGCCAGTCCTGCTGCGGCATCGCCAGCGGATGGAGCTTCACGTGCCCGCCCCGTTCGATGATGTGCTTGTAGAAGCGCATCGCGTGGGTTACCTCTTCCTGCACCTGTGCCCGCATCCAGCGCCCCATCCCTTCGAACCCTTCGGCATCAAAGTAGGCCGCCATCGACAGGTAGATGTAGGCTGACTCGAGTTCGTGCTTGATCTGCTCGCTGAAAGCCTCTTCGATCTTCTTCGGGACCATGGTTACTGCCCCTTCCAGAGCCCGTGCACGTTGCAGTACTCGCGGGCGAACACGCTCTTGGCCTCGACCGAGAAGAACGCCTCCGGCGCCTGGCCCGGGGACAGGAACTGCCGGTATGCCTTGTCGTCGGCCACCAGCTCGATCCATTCGATGTAGTGCTTCTCCTCCATCGGATGCGGCATGCTGCCGACCTTCACCTTGTAGCCGCCGGCAGCCGGCTCGATGACCGGCACGTGCTTCTCTTTCGCCGCATCGGTCGTGTTCTCGACCAGGAGCTTCATCGGCTTGCCGCAGCAGACGAGCTGCCCGGCGCCGCCGTGCAGCACCTCGACGATGTTCCCGCAGACTTCACACTTGTAGACTTCCAGACGCTTTGCCATGTTGGTTTCCTCCTCAGTCGGTCATGTCGTTCGCTATCCGATGAGCCGGTTGTCGATCCCCGTGAAACCGCACTCCGGTATGTAGCACGTCACATCCACGAACTGGCAGTGCTCGTGGCAGGACGGGCATACCTCAGGCGGCTGCTCCGCCTGCAGCACATAGTGACACTTGCTGCACTGCCAGTGCGGAGCCGTGGGCGGCACCGGTTTCGCGGCGACAGGCTCCTGTCTGACCCGGGGTTTGCCCTCAGCCGCTCCGGCTACCTCTTCGCCGGCAGGCAGCATCGGCTTGCCGTCACAAACCAGCCTGCCGCCGCCCTGATGGACCACCGCCACAATTTGCCCGCAGACGCTGCAACTGTATACCTGCTGTTTAGCCGTCATCGATTGCCCTTTCTCATACCGAAGGTCACTGCAGTCCCTTCACAGCCTCAAGCACCGGCGCGTAGTCCGGCTCGGTCCCGACGTCCTTCACGAGTTGAATGTACCGAATGACGCCCTGCCGGTCAACCACAAAGACGCAGCGGGCAAGCAGGCGGACATCCTTGAGCAGCACGCCGTAGGACGTCCCGAACGATGCCTCACGGTGGTCGGACAACGTGATGACCCGGTCGACGCCGGCCGCACCGCACCACCGCTTCTGGGCGAACGGCAGGTCCATGCTCACCGTCAGTATCACCACGTCCGGCCCCAGCTTCGCGGCTTCGGTATTGAATCGGCGGGTCTCCATGTCGCAGACCGGCGTATCCAGCGAGGGCACTGCCGATATTACCACCACCTTGCCCCGGAAGTCGGACAGCTTCACCGGCTTCAGGTCATTCCCGACCGCCGTAAAATCCGGTGCCGCATCGCCGACCTTGAGTTCCTTACCGAGCAAAGTTGCGGGCTTCCCTCCGAACATGACCGAGCCGACACGTTCTTCCATTTTCACCTCCGTGTGATCTCCAGATCCAGCATGATTCGTACGGCACGCCAGCAGCATGAGCACGACCAGCGCGAATCTCACCAGTTCTCGCCCAGCAGTTCAAAGTAGGCCTGCGGATGGGCACAAGCCGGGCACTGCTCCGGTGCCTCTATGCCCTCGTGCAGGTAGCCGCAGTTTAGACAGCGCCAGACGACTTTCTTGTCGCGCTTGAACACCCGGCCCGCCTCGATATTCGCCGCCAGGTCCCGGTATCGTTTCTCGTGCTGCCTCTCCGCAACCGCGATGTGGCGGAATGCGGCCGCGACCTCGGCAAAGCCCTCCTGCTCGGCGGTCTTCGCGAAATCGGGATACATGGTGCCCCACTCGTACATCTCGCCCGCAGCCGCAGCCTTCAGGTTCTCCAGCGTCGGCCCGATCTTGCCCGCCGGAAACGCAGCCTGCACCGTGGCATCGCCGCCCTC
>JAFGRF010000079.1 GCA_016935295.1 Caldifarciminota bacterium
GAAGAAGGCGGCGGCGTGACATCGGCCTATCCGTTCGAGCAGTGGCGGTACCGTTGGCTGGAAGGCATCGGCACCGATATCATCATCGAATTCGTCGACCCGACCCTCAGCGGCGAGTTCCGGATGACAATGGACCCGAGCGAGAAGGACGCGCTGATGAACGTTTCCGGCCTCGGGCTGACCGACTACGAAGCATTAGGTTTCGCGGACAAGGAAGATCGCTTCGACCGGACCGATGGAACACGCCTCGGTACGGGCGGCATGCAGCTGCCTTCCAGCATGAACCAGTTCGAGCGGTTGCGACAGTTCGCCCTGGTGAGCAAGCCGCCGCCCATCAAGTTCACCGATCTGGAAACTGCCGTCGACTCGACCATCCGGTATAACCTCCTGCCGATGGAGACCCGGGTGGACTACATGCGCATGACCAGTTCCACGATCATGACGAACATCACGCTGCAATTCGACCGCAAGGACCTCCAGTTCGAGGACGACAGTGGGGTGAGCAAGGCGATCGTCAACATCTACGGGCGGATCACGTCGATGACCAGACGCCCGGTTAACGTGTTCGAGGACGTCGTCGCCATCGATGTTCCCACGGCTTTGCTGGCGGAGGCGGCCTCCGGTGTCTCGGTCTATCAACAATCCGTTCCCCTGCCGCCGGGGAACTACCGGCTGAATATCGTTGCCAAAGACGTCGTCAGCGAGAACATGACCACCTTCGAGCTCGCGCTGCGCGTGCCCTATTACGATGAAGACACCTTGGGAGTCAGCTCGCTCGTGCTTGCCGACGTGATCGAGAAGGTGCCGACTCGTTCCATCGGCTCCGGTCAATTCGTCATCGGCACGTCGAAGGTGCGGCCACGCTTGGGCGAGACCTTCCGGCGCGACGAGAAGATGGGGATCTACTTCCAAATCTATAACTTCGAGATGGATGAGGTCACCAAGGAGCCGGACGGAACCATCGAGTACGAGGTGGTCAACAACACTGATAACAAGGTAGTGATTTCCTTTACTGAGGACCTATCGGCGATCGAGAGGTCCTCGGCGTCGCAGACCGTGGTGGAGAAGCTGTTGCCTTTGGAGAATCTCGAACCCGGAGACTACACCTTGAGGGTCAAGGTGGTGGACAACGTTCGAGGAGAAACTTTGAGCCCTGAGGCGGTTTTCAAGGTAACATAGGGACAGCAGAGGATAGGTGTCCGCATTGTGCGGGCGCAGAGATTGTTGGGCATTCTAGGAAGTCGAGAGATACGGTTCCTGGATGAGACTTCGCAGAATCTGGCTTGCGGTTGGGCTGACTCTGACCCTCACGCTCATGGGAGGGGCCGCTTGGGCCGAAACACCAAGTACGGATGAGCATTCCGGCGCCTCGGTCAACCAGTTCATCGGCAGCCTTGTGGGCTTCGTCGGCGACAAGAGCGGTGTTCCGCAGATGGGCGCCTCCATTCTGCTCTACAATCAGAACTCGACTCTTTCAGGTCGCACCGTCACGAACGAAAAGGGTGCTTTCGGTTTCGACGGTCTCGCTCCCGGGCTGTACTCAGTTCGCGTTTCCATGGCGAGCTTTGTCCCTGCTCTCAAACAGGACATTCGCGTGCAGCCGGGCATTCGCAGCTTCCTCTCCGTCGACTTGGCGAGCGTTCTGAGCTCCATTGAGCTGATCTACTCCGCACCCGGCGGCAAGCCTCTGATGAGCGAAGACTGGAAATGGGTGCTGCGGACGGCCTCGGCGACGCGGCCTGCCTTGCGTCTGACACCGGAGACCTCCCGGGTTCGCACCGAGCGCGAAGTTTCCGGCACTGTCTTCTCCGATACCCGGGGCGTCGTCAAAGTTTCCACCGGAGAAGGGGGATCCCTCGCAGCCGCCGGCACGCAAGCGGATCTGGGTACTGCTTTCGCACTGGCTACCTCCCTTTACGGAGCCAACGAGATTCAGTTCACCGGGAACTTCGGCTATGCCTCGGGGGCCGGCGTCTCGACGGCGGGCTTCCGTACCAGCCTCAGCCGGGGCGATTTATTTGGAAGGGCGCAGCCTAGGCTCAACGTCACAATGCGCCAGGTCTACCTGCCTACCAGGGTGGGCGTCGCGGCCATTTCCGGCGGAGAAGCGCCTCTGCTGCGGACGCTCTCGGTGAGCACGCTCGACAAGCGGCAGATCCGCGACAACCTGCTCTTTGAGTACGGAACGTCGCTGGAATCGGTCACGTATCTCGATCGCCTGAACTACCTCAGCCCGTACGCGCGGTTGACCTATGACATCGGCAGTTTCGGAGCGTTCCAGCTTGCGTACAGCTCCGGGATGCCTCCGGCAGAGTTGCTGGTGAGCTCGGAAGCGCCGGATCTCGAACTCAGGCAAGACCTCACGGTTCTGGCGACCTTCCCACGCCTGTCGCTGCGAGGCGGGGATACCCGTGTTCAGCGGGCCACAAACTTCGAGGCGGGGTGGCAGAAGGCAATCGGCCTCGGGACGCTGTCGGTCGGCGCGTACAGCGAAGCAGTGACAAACGCGGCGGTCATGATGGCCGCTCCTGGCGGGTTCTTCCTGCAAGGGGACCTGCTCCCGGACCTCGGCTCATCGCTCTCCGTGTTCAACCTCGGTGAGTTTGAGCGCCTTGGTTTCACGGCATCGCTGACGCAGCAACTCACCGAGGATCACACGGTTGCGGTCGCCTATGGCAACGAAGGAGTTCTGGAACCCGGCGCTTCGGAACTCGAATTGACGGATCCTGACGAGTTGCGGACCATCATGGGTATTGGCCGCCGCGACTGGGTGGCGTTGCGGTACACCGGATTGAGTCCGCGGACCGGCACCAAGTTCTCGGTTGGCTACAAATGGACCGATTACGGTAGTCTCGCACCGGTGCACCTCTTCTTGACACAGTCCTTTCAACCGGACCTCGGGTTTAACTTCGCCGTCAGCCAGCCGCTTCCGGCACTTGGATTCTGGCGAGGCC
>JAFGRF010000080.1 GCA_016935295.1 Caldifarciminota bacterium
GATGTAGGCCGCCGGCCCCTTCGAGTAGTAGCGATACGAATTGAACGCGGGGCAGAGGATGCCTTTGCCCGTCATGTCGCGGTCGGAAACAAGCGCGAGCATGCGGCGCCGGAGCATGGCCCGGGCGATGCCCGATCGGTCTGTAGTCAGAATGGTCTCCATCGCCGTTGCTTCGCGGTAACGGTTGAAGACCTTTGTCCAGCCGCGCGGTACATGCTCGACGACTGCGGATATCGGATAGCCGCTGGCTGCGAGGAACGTGCCGGCGAGATCGTGGCTCCCGATGTGACCGGTGACAACAGCAAGGCCACGACCTTCAGCCATCATCTGGTCCGCGTCCCTTCGGTCGAATTCAACGAGCGCCGTGACCCGACGTTTCACCACCGGGACGCGCATCAGGTCGAGGGCGTACAGGACATAGTGAAAGAACAGGCGGCGAGCCGTGGCGCGGATTTCGGACTCGGGCGTGCCGGGACCGAGAATGTGGCGGCAGTTCTCCGTGAATCCCTCACACCCTTTTCGGTCGAAACGGTACGCAAGCGCACCGGCAACGCGCGCAACCGCCACAATGACCCAGCGAGGCAGCATGAACTGAACGATGGTGCCGAGGGGCATCAGCCAGGTGATCGCGGCCTGGGGTTCTTTAGCCCTGGACATGGTGAGGATGGCGACGGGCGGCCTGGGCCGCAGCCTTGGCCAGCTTGTCGGTCTCCTTGTTCTCTTCGCGGCGCACCAGCTCGATGGAGACGTTGGGCAGCGCTGCTGCCAGCTCGCGGGCCTTCGCGTGCAGCACTTTGAGTCCCGGGTTCTTCACCTTGTACCTGCCGGCCATCTGGTAGTAGAGCAACTCGGAATCGGTGCGGATCGCCACTAGGCCGGTCGTGAGCCCCCGGATTTCGGCCAGGGCGCAGAGCAAGCCTTCGTATTCGGCCTGGTTGTTGGTGCGGATGCCGATGAAACGGCTGAGCTCTTTGACGACGCTGCCGTCCGGGCCGACGATGCGGACACCGATTCCGGCCGGACCGGGATTGCCGAGCGAAGACCCGTCTATCTGGACCAGGAGCCCCGCCGTCCTCGTGCCGGCTATTCCTGGGCGACGATCAGAATCCGACCGCAGGCTTCGCAAAGATAGAGGCGGTCCTGGCGCTCGATTTCCAGTATGCGCTGCGCCGGGATCGGACTCAGGCATCCGCTGCAACGTTCCTTCCGGACAGTGGCGACGGCGATTCCCCCCTTGTTGGCACGGACCCGTTCGTAGCGTTTGATCAGCTCCGCCGGGATCGCGGCGGCAGTCTTCTCTCGCTGTTCCTGGCGGGTCGCAATGGCGGCCCCGATTTCCTTCTTCTCGGCCTCGAGCATCTCGACCTTGCGGGATGTTTCGGTGTCGAGTTCGGCGCTCTTCTTCTCGTTCTCCCTGACTTTGCGGTCCAGCGCCTCGGTTTCCTCCAGCAGCACGATCATCTGGTCCTCTATGGTGTTCTTTAGCTTCTTCTGCCCTTCGATTTCCTTGAGGAACGCCTTGTACTGCTCGTTGGTCTTGGCCGAATAAAGCTGCACCGAGTAGCCGGCGGCCTTCTCTTCGGTGCCCTTGAGCTCGACCTCACAGAGCTTGTAGTTCTTCTTGTGCTCGATGATGTCGCTCTTGGCCTGGTCCAGGTCGGACTTGATCGTAGCGGCCGCCTTCTTCAGATCGTCAACCCGGGACGGAATCTGGCTCAGCTTGTCGGTCAGGGTACGGAGCTCGGTGTCGAGCTGCTGCAGGGCCCAGAGAAGCTGGAACGATTCCTTCACCGCAGACCCCTGGAAAGAGTGCGGGGTGTGAAGGCTCCTGCCGTCACACCCCGTTGGATGGGCGATACCTGACTTGAACAGGTGACCTCTTGCGTGTCGAGCAAGCGCTCTAGCCAAGCTGAGCTAATCGCCCGGTTGTCATGGAGCGGCCTCACTATGGACTGACTATATTGATTCCTTGCTCATAAGTCAAGGTCGTCCCGGCCGGCCGGGCCGTGCGGCTTGACAGCGAACCGGTTTCATATAGTGTAGCTTCGAGTCCAAACCCAGAAGGAGCCTACATGAATCGGAAGATCGGAGTCGTCGGCGCCGGCACCATGGGCAACGGCATCGCCCAGGTATTCGCCATGGCCGGCTACGACGTCATCATGAACGACATCGACCAGAAGTTCGTCGACCGCGGCCTCGCCACCGTGAAGAAGTCGCTCGGCCGGATGGTCGAGAAAGCCAAGCTCGCCCAGGACGCGGCCGACGCGGCCGTGTCCCGCATCAAGCCGAGCCTTGACCTGAACGAGCTTGAGGACTGCGTCTTGGTGGTTGAGGCCGCGACCGAGAACCAGATGCTGAAGGCCGAGCTGTTCGCCAAACTGGATGGCATCTGCGGACCGGACACGATTCTCGCCACCAATACCTCAACCATATCGGTGACGGCCATCGCCGCCTCGACCAAGCGGCCGGGCAGGGTCATCGGCATGCACTTCATGAACCCGGTGCCAGTGATGTTGCTGGTCGAGGTCGTGAACGGGCTCGGGACTCTGCCCGAAGTCACCGACGCTGTCGTGTCTCTGTCAAAGGAACTGGGCAAGACTCCGGTGGTGGTGAACGACTCACCGGGATTCGTATCCAACCGCGTGCTGCTGCCGATGATCAACGAGGCCATCTTCTGCCTTGAGAGCGGTGTGGGCGACAAGGAAGCAATCGATACCGTGATGAAGCTCGGCATGAACCATCCCATCGGTCCGCTGGCCCTCGCCGACCTCATCGGCCTCGACGTCTGTCTTGCCATCATGAACGTCTTGCACAATGACCTCGGCGATTCCAAGTACCGGCCTTGTCCGTTGCTCAAGCGGATGGTGGCTGCCGGCTACCTGGGTCGCAAGACGGGCAGAGGATTCTACGAATACCAGAAGTAGGCAGAGGCAGTAGACAGGGAACAGCTACCAGGAGACCGGAGTAGTGGAAGCTGCGGCGGCGCGCAAGGTACTGACCGTATCCCAGGTCAATCAGCTGGTGGCCGGGATGCTGGGCGAGTATTTCTCGGACGTCTGGATCGAGGGCGAGATATCCAACTTCAAGGCCTACGCGTCCGGGCACCTCTACTTCGCGCTGAAAGATGAAGGCTCGCAACTCCAGGCGGTCTGCTTCCGCCATTCGGCTCAACGACTGAAGTTCCAGCTTGAGGACGGGCTTGCGGTCGTCGGTCACGGCCGGCTTGAGGTGTACCAGCCGAACGGCAAGTACCAGATCATCCTGGACACAATCGAGCCCAAGGGGCTGGGCGCCTTGCAGAAGGCGTTCGAGCAGCTGAAGCGGAAGCTGGAAAAGGAAGGACTGTTTGCCCTTGAGCGAAAGCGGCCGCTGCCCGTTCAGCCACGAACCGTAGGCATCGTGACTTCTCCCTCGGGCGCTGCGATTCACGACATGCTCCGGACCCTGCGCCTGCACCAGGCGCCCGTGAAGGTCATCCTGTTTCCGTCGCAGGTGCAGGGCGAGGGTGCGGCCGAGCAGATTGCCGAGGGCGTGGCCGTTCTCTCAGCCCGGCCCGAGACGGACGTCATCGTCGTCGGCCGGGGAGGCGGTTCGATCGAGGACCTGTGGCCGTTCAACGAGGAGGTCGTGGCCCGCGCCATCGCGGCCGCACGTGTGCCGGTGATTTCCGGGATCGGGCACGAGACCGACTTCACGATTGCCGATTTCGTGGCCGACGTGCGTGCGGCAACACCGACCGCAGCAGCCCAGCTCGTGGCCCGGACGTGGGAGGAGCTCGAGACCAGGCTCCGCGACCTGGCCGGGCAGCTGCTTGAGGCAGCCGAGCAGGTGCTGTTCGAAAAGCAGCAGGCAATCGACGAGCTGGCCCGGCACCGGGCATTCGAGTTGATGGGTGCATACCTTGCCGAGTTGGACCACGGACTCGAACGACTGGTGAACCGCGGCGAGAGCGCAGTCCGGGTTGCGCTCAGCGGGGTGACTGTCGTGCTCGCTTCGCTTGACCTGAGAATGAGCAGACAGAACCCGGTAGCGAAGATACTGCGCCGCAAGGTGGTCCTGCAGGCGCTCGTCGAACGGCTGGACAAGCCGGCGCTGGCCCTGCTGTCCAGACAGAACGTCAGGTTCGGGCAGGTGAGTGCCCGGCTCGATGCGCTGAGCCCGCTCGCGAGCCTGGGCCGCGGCTACTCGATTTGCCTCAAGCTGGACGGTTCGGTTGTCAGCCGTATCGGTCAGGTCGAAGCCGGGGAAGGGGTTCGGCTGCGGGTGTCGGATGGCGTGATTGACTGCCGGGTAGGGCGAATCGGGAAGACCGGAGCCGGAGGTAACTAGATCATGGCAAAGAACGAGAAGTCGACCGAGGCCCTGGATTTCGAGAAGGCGCTGGCCGAACTGGAGGGCATCGTCAAGCAACTCGAGGCGGGCAACCTCGCCCTGGACAAGTCGCTGGCCCTGTTCGAGCGGGGCGTGCAATTGGCCCGCGCCTGCAAGGAGAGGCTGGCCGAGGCCGAGCTGAAAGTGAGCCAGATCGTCAAGAACAAGGCCGGGCTGTTCGGCGAAGAGCCGTTCAAGGAAGACAAGGACTGACCGGCAGCGTCCGTGAGCTCGGAGCTCACCTTGGCATACGACGGCGCGGTGTGATAGACGAGAGCGGCGGCCGCTTGAGTCCGGTTTCGGTGGTTCAGCTTGACTCCGCGGTGGAATCGGGTAGAAGTATAGCCAGCAACACGCCTTGCTGGCAAAGGAGACACGATGCGCTGTGAGATAGACCGCGGGATCTTCGCGGAGTTGCTGGCCGGCGTAACCAACGCCCTGCCGAGCAAGTCCGCCTATCCGGTCCTGAATAACATCACGCTTGAGGTGAACAACGGCAAGCTGGCCTTGGCCGGGACCGACCTTGACACTTATGTTCGCCGTACCTTCAGCCTCGAAGGTCAGTCCGAAGACGGCACGGTCGTCGTGCTGGGCCGGAAGCTGGCCGAGATCGTCCGCGAAGCCAGCGCACCCGTCATCAAGCTCGCCAGCAAGGAACGGAGCCTGAGTCTGGAAGCCGGCAAGGCAAAGGCAGCGCTCGTCAGCCTGGACCCGTCCGAGTTCCCGGAAGTCCCCAAGCTGCCCGAGGGCGTGACCATGGAGTTTCCGCTCGCGACCTGGTTCGAGCTGTTCGAAACGGTGTCGTTCGCCGCTTCCAAGGATGAGTCGCGGCCAGCAATGACCGGCGTCAATTGGGAGGTTTCCAAGGCCGAAACCCGCATGATCGGCACCGACGGCCACCGTCTTGCCTACGTTTCGCGCAGGGGCAAGTTCGCCGGCAAGCTCAAGGTTATCGTTTCAACCAAGCTGTTCCCGTTGTTCCCGCGCGGCGAGGAGACGTTCGCGGTGCACATGGACCCGGCCAAGGTCGGGTTCGTGTTCCAGAACGCCACCATCATCACCCGGCAGATCGAGGGCCCGTATCCTGACTACGAACGGGTAATACCGAAAGGCTACCCGGCCAGGGCGGTCATCGAGCACGATGTGTTCTCGGCTGCCCTGCGCCGCGCCGCCGTATTCGCGCATCCGGTCGGCCGGCTGGTCGCGCTCGACTTCACCAAGAACAAGCTGGGACTCAAGGCCGAGACCCCGGACGTGGGGCGGAGCGAGGAAGAGGTCGAGTGCAGCTACGCGGGCGAGCCGGTGCGTATCGGGTTCAACGCGAGCTACATGCTGGAGATACTGCGGCGGCTCCAATCCGACAAGGTGGCAATCGAGCTGTCGAACCCGCTCTCCGCGGGGCTGTTCAAGCCGGTCGAAGACAAGCCGGACACCGAGCAGACGTTCCTGTTGATGCCCATCCGGCTTGACTAGGCTGCGGTGAACGCGGGCGCCCGAGCAGCTCCGGCTGTTCGTCTGCTGCTACTGCTGCCGTTGCTCGCCGCGGCCAAGTCCTACTACTACCCTGAGATATCCACCGACGTGATACTGCAGCCTGACGGCAGCGCGCGTATCGTTCAGGAGCGGACTTACGAGTTCGATGGCCGCTTCTCCTGGGCCGACCTTGACCTCAAGAAGCAGGGCGCTGCCGATATCTGGCTCAATCGAATGGCGATGGAGAGCGGCGCCCGGTGGCAGGACCTTTCCCCGGAAGTCGTCAACACTGACCAGTCGCTCTACCTGCGTTGGGGCTACTCGGCCGAGGACGAGCAGCGGACGTTCCTGGTTGACTACACGGTCACCGGCGCGGTGAGGCGCTACGAAGATGTGGCCGAGTTCTACTGGAAGGTCATCGAGGATGAGCACGAGCGGATCGGCCAGGTCGTGGTCCGGGTCATCCTGCCCGGCCGCTCACCCGACCTGTTCAAGGTCTACGTCCACGCGGCCGCACGCCCGGGAACGCTCAGCTTCGCGGGTACGTTCGACACCGCCTACATCCGGCAATCCGGGATTCCGAGGAACGCCTTCGTCGAAGTGCGGGTGCTTTCCAGCCCGGAGCTGTTCCCCCAGACGCCACCGGTCGCGCAGAAGAGGTATGCGCGTATTCTCGCGGAGGAGAAGCAGAACTTCCTGTCGGCATCCCTCAAGACGTACTTCTTCCTTCCGCTGGGGCTGTTCCTGCTCATACCACTGCCGGTAATACTGCTCATTGTCTTCTATCGCAAGCACGGTCGGGAACCGGAACTCGTCTACGAGGCCATCTACGAACATGAACCGCCGCGCAAAGCGCCGCCGGCAGCCGTACCCTTGATACTGCACCAGAAGCCGGACAAGTCGTCGCTCATCCAGCCGCTCTTCGCCGGGATGATGGCGACCCTGCTCGACCTCGGGCGGCACGGAGCAGTCGTGGTGCAGGAGACCAAAGAGGGGCGTCGGAGTCGCTACTCGTTCCGGCTCGCAAGACCGGAACTGGCCGAGAAGGCGGGCGAGCTTGCGTCCAAGGTGACCAGGTTTTTCTTCGCCCAGGTGGCTTCGGGCCGGTCCGAGTTCGATGAGTCCGACGTCAAGAAATACGGCCAGTCCCGGCCCAGCGCGGTGAGGGAATTCATCGCGGATGTGTTTGATACCGGTATGGCGTGGTGGCGCAAGACCCTCGGGGTCGATTTCGTGGAACGCGCCAGTTCGAAAGCCTACTGGACGTTTCTGCTGTTAGTGCTTGCCAGCGCTGCGGCCGGCGGGTTCAGCCTCGTGAACGGCCTCTCGGCCATTGTGTACTTTGAGCCTCCGGTGCGGGCGATAGTTACCGCGGTCATCGCCGGGCTGGTGTTCGTCCTCTTCTCAATCCTGGGCAGGACGATTCTGCGCTGGACCGGGACGGCATACCTGGAGCACCGGCGCTGGCAGAACTTCCGCAAGTTCTTGAAGGACTTCTCGGCAATCGAGCAGGCCCCGGTCAACCTGCTCGCCATCTGGGAGGAGTACTACGTCTACGCGGTGGCGCTGGGCGTGGCTTCCGAATTCCTTAAGCATGTCACCAGGTTGGCCGAGCAGCGTGGAACCAACCTCCTCCTGCCGGTCTGGTACATCGGGGCAACCGGCGTGCCGGGCGGCTCCCTTGCCTCGCTCAGTGAAGGCCTGGCAGGATTCTCTTCCTTTGCCTCCAACATGAGCAGCATGATGTCGTCGTTCTCCACCGCCTCGTCTTCGGGCGGCGGGTTCTCCGGCGGCGGCGGTGGCGGTGGAGGAGGAGGCAGCTCCGGCGCAGGCTAGGGCCGAAGTCGGACAGCGCGCCACAAAGACACAAAGGCACAGAGAGAACTACCCGGGCCGGAGACAACTGCCGGGACTTGGGCGTGATCTTCCTTCCTAGCCTCTCCTTCTTTTCGTACCTTGGTGTCTTCGTGCCTTGGTGGTGGAATCCGCCCCGCTTCCCGGCCACGTTGACTCGCATCCGATTCCGGTATACAATTAGCAGACAATCTGGAGTTGGTACGGCTTTTCAGACCATTCGGGGGCGATTGGCTTCGACGGAGTGCCTGAGGGGCCAGAGTGCATGGCGAGGTTCCCTGGTTACCTCGTAAATCCCGACCGGGGAAATACAGCTGCCAATAACAGCTACGCACTGGCTGCCTAACTAATGGAGCCCCTTGACCCGCGAGTTCACCCGGCGCGGAGTCAGGGTATAAAAGGGTGATCTGGGTTCCGGTTGTGTCTCAGGGTCGGAACCCGAGAATCTCTGGGGCTGGGTTCACCGCGCCTGTCGGTCGGCTAACGGTGCGCCGAGATACATCGACTGACTAACCATGTAGGTCGCTGGAACCGAACTCTCCGGACGCGGGTTCAATTCCCGCCGCCTCCATCGCGGACTCGGGCGACGCCGCAAGGCGCCGCCCGTTGCGTTAGGAAGGACCGGAGACCGAGGACTGAAGACGGAAGACCGGGAACCAAGGACGGTCTGCGACGAAGGACGACCCGCGACGGCTATTCTTGAGCCACCACGCCGTAGGCCTCGGCCACCGCTCGCTTGATATCCTCGAACGTGAAGGACAGCGCGCAGGTCGGACCGACCTCGGACAGGGCGTCCGGCACCGGACAGTCCCGGTCGATTCTCACGACCACCATCCGCTTTCCGAGTTCGATGGCCGTCTTCACTTCCCAGTTCACCCAGTCGCTCATGCTCGTCTTCTCCCCAACCACGCAGAGGAAGGCTGTCGCTGTCTTGATTTTGCCGTAGATGACGTGCTTGAGCGGTTCCGCCTCGTCGGTGTCCACCGGGTAGTCTACAGGCTGGTCGTTGACGCTGAGCCGGGGAAAATCCGGGCTCGTGGTCCAGGTCAGCAGGACGTCCTTGTAGTAGCCGTCATTCTCGTAGTCGTAGGAGACGTAGACGAGCTTCCCTTCGGGTTGCTTCTCAGGCGGGGGCCGGCGAATCGGGTGCGGCAGCTCGAACTCCGGCTCCGGTCGCGCCGTCGGTCGGGGTGCGCCGCCCGGCCTCAGTATGACCTTCAGGTCCTCGAAAGTTCGCTTCCAGCCGTGGGCGTGGAAGTCAATGTAGGACTGCGCCCGCAGATGGTCCGGCAGCGCTGCTCCGTCGACCCTCGCGGGCAGTACCCGGACGCGGCGGCCCTTGAAGTTGCGTGAAGCAACTGCCCTCAGATCCTGCCGCACCCAACGTGCGTTGAGCGAGGCGGCGGATATGAGCGGGATGACGAAGTCAGCCGGGCGGAGCGAATGGGCCAGCCGGTTGACCAGGATCACGCCCACGGACATGTCCACTTCGTCGACCCACGGGCTGATGCCCTCGCGCCGCAACGCGCCGGCCAGCCTGCGGGCAAACTCATTGTCGGCGTATGTATAGGCGATGACGATGTGAGGCTGCTTGCCTCCGGGCCGGATAACGTTCGGAACGTCGGCGAACACTAGGGCCTCCCTGCAAAGGCGCCAATCAGCCGCATGGGGTCTGCCTGGGCCCCGGGCCGGCGAATCGGGAACCTGCGGCCCCGTCAATGGCCGTCTACCGATTGGCTGCGGCTCGGGCCGCCCCATTCGATGACATCGTAGCCGCCTCGGCTTTCGATGTCAAGCCGGCTCCGGTCGCCTCGGACGTGAGCCGCCGAAGCACGAATCGATCGAGTGTGGGGTCATTCCTATTCGGTTGTCCGGGTTGGGCTGGGCAGCCCCTGCAGGACAGTGCGCCTGACCCACTTCCGGTCCGGGAATCAGGGATCCTTCGAGCCGCCTGGAAGGCGGGCTCGAGTACTCGGACTCAGCTCAGTGGTCGGGCTTGTCGGTACGGACGACTTCCACCTTCACCTTGGCCAGCAGCGCGGCCAGCGCGCCGAGCGCCGCCAGGACGGGCGCGACCAGCACGACGACTCCGCCCGCGACCGCGCCGGCGGTTAGCGGTATCTCCAGCAGCAGTTTGTTGTCCTGCGACCTCAGAATCACCCGCCGGACATTTCCGGCCTTGACCAGTTCCTTGATGTGGTCAACCAGCTCGGCCCCGGCTACCTCGACTTCCTCAGTCCACGTACGTTCTGTCTTCTCGGCTTCGCTGTCCATGCACTCCTCCTGTCGGTTCTCTGCTACTGCGTCATTGCCCGGTGGAATCCCGCATTGCCTGATTCCGGACTCGTCTCGGTCGAGACGAGTGCAATCGTCGCACGGCTCCGTGGCTCGCCAGCAGTGCCGTCAGACATGCAGGGTGAGCTGCGCTACTGGCCGAGTGAGTCGAGGCCCGCGAGCTCCGCGCGATGGTTGTTCAGAACCATGACGTTCCACTTCGGAACTGCCGCGCAGGCCCCTTTCATCTCCACATAGCTCTTGTAGGTCCACCTGCCGTCGCGGGTCGTGTCCTGCTTCCACTGCTCGGCCAGCTTCGGGCCGATTGCCCAGACACCGGAGGCCGCCGACGCCGCGTAGACCTTGTAGAGCATCCGTCGCACGCTGGGCCAGTCAGAGCCGGCCGGTCTGAGCGAGTCGTCGATGCCCGGGACATTCATGCCTTCGACCAGGTTCGAAAGTGCCGCGACCGCGTTTTCGCCGGGCTTCCGAAGAGTGGGCGACCAGCTGGCCGCCTGGAGCGCTGACCTGAGTGTGGGTAGGATTTCCACAAGCCGCGCGACTTCGGAATCGGTCAGGGTGCTGCAGGCCACGGCCGGAAACTCAGTGATCTCGGTCGGCTCTTGCGGGCTTTGCCGGGCTCCGCAGCCGGCGCCGACCAAGAGTGCGAACAGGGCGAGAGAGGTGGCTGGCTTCACTACATGTCCTTTGTGCAACGAATGACAGCATAAGCGGGTTGCCACGGAAGTCAAATGCGAATCAGCTCCCTGGAGCCGGTCATGAGGACACCGAGGTACACCAACCGTTCGACAGAGGTCGCCGGGGCCAAGTGGGAAGGCAGACATCAGCAGTCGGAAGTGCCGATTCCGATATGGAGCCATAGATTCCCCAAGGCCGATCCCAGACCACAGAGCGGACAGAGGTTGAGAAGGTGTCGCCCGTGACTCCGGCTTCATCCAGTCGTCTTGCCGGTGGACTGCGGGAGTGCTTCTGTTTCGGCCCTGAGCGGGCCGTCACGATTGACAACCCGGGTTCAGACAGGTATGGTGTCTTGTCATGTGGGGGACTGCAGCACCACGGCGAGTGGCTCGTGCTATCGCCCATTCTGAAGTATCTGCCTGCGAAGGACGGCATTGAGCCGGCTGATCATAGTCTCGAATCGGCTGCCGGTGAGTGTGACGCTCGAGGGCCGCGATTTCGAGTTGAGGCAAAGCCCGGGCGGGTTAGCGACCGGCCTCGGCTCGGTCCACGGAGGGCGTGGCAGTGTCTGGGTAGGCTGGCCGGGCACGTTCGTGCCGACCGGCGACTCCCGCACCCGGATGCGCATTACTCGCCGACTGGTTGAGAGCAGGTGCCGACCGGTGTTCTTGTCCCGGTCCGAGCTGGACGACTACTACCGCGGGTTCAGCAACCGAACGCTCTGGCCGCTGTTTCACTACTTCCCGACCCTAGCCGAACCGAACTGGTCGTTTTGGCGCGCCTACCAGATGGTCAACGCTCGGTTTGCCGACCGTGTGGCAGAGATATGGCGCGAAGGTGACCTCATCTGGGTCCATGACTACCACCTCATGTTGCTGCCCGGGTTCCTACGCCGGCGTGTGCCGCACGCGACCGTCGGTTTCTTTCTGCACATCCCGTTTCCATCTTTCGAGGTATTCCGGCTTCTGCCCTGGCGCCGCGAGTTGCTGGAGGGCGTACTCGGCGCCGACGTGGTCGGGTTCCACAACTACGACTACACCCGCCATTTTCTGAGCTGTGCCCGGCACATCCTGGGCTTCGAGCACCGGTTCGACCGGGTGGCAATCGACAGCCGGTCGGTTGCGGTCGATGCTTTCCCAATGGGCATCGACTACGAACGGTTCAACCGTCCGGCCGCAAGCATCGCCCGGCGGCGGCTCGAAACCGTGACGCGCGTGCCGGCGCGCCGGCGCAGGCGGATCCTGTCGATCGACCGACTGGACTACACCAAGGGTATTGTCGAGCGGCTGGACAGCTACGATGCGTTCCTCGATCTGCACCCCGAATACCGCGGCAAGATCGAGCTGGTACTCCTGGTCGTGCCCTCGCGCACGCGGGTGGAGCGATACCGGGATCTCAGGGAGCAGATCGACCGCGCGGTCGGCCGCATCAACGGGCGGTACGGCGGCATAGACTGGACTCCGGTGCACTATCTCTACCGCTCGGTACCGTTCGAGCGGCTGGTGGCGCTGTACGAGTCAGCGGACGTCGCGCTCGTTACGCCGTTGCGCGACGGCATGAATCTTGTTTCCAAGGAGTATGTTGCCTGCCAAGTTGACGGCCATGGGGTGCTTGTCCTGAGCGAAACCGCGGGCGCGGCCGAGGAGCTGGCCGAGGCATTGCTCGTCAATCCTTATGACCGGCTTCAGAACGTCGCCGCACTTGCCCAGGCGTTGTCGATGCCTGAAGAGGAGCAGGTCCGCCGGATGCGCTTGATGCAGGACCGGCTCCGCCGTTACGACGTCAGGGCCTGGGCCGCGGATTTCATCGGCCGGCTGCGCCGTTGCCGGCAGGAGCAGCGTCGGGAAAAAGACCGACGCCTGGCCGGGCCGGTCCGGAGTAGGCTGATTGCGGCCTGGTCTCGGGCCAGAGCGCGACTCCTGCTGCTCGACTACGACGGTACGCTCGTGCCGTTCTCGGCCCAGCCCGAGGCGGCGCGGCCGGACTTAAGGCTCCTGTCGCTTCTACGCCGACTCAGTTCGCCTCCCGGCAACGAACTCGTCATCGTCAGCGGCCGGGCACGAAAGGCGCTTGACGACTGGTTCGGTGGCCTGGCAGCGGGTCTTGTCGCCGAACATGGAGCATGGGTCAAATGCAGCGGCGAAGACTGGCAACCGGCGATGCGCGGCCAGAGCCAGCGTTGGAAGGAGTCTGTCCGGCCGGTCATCCAGCGGTTCGTCGTCCGGACCCCGGGTTCGGAAATGGAAGAGAAGGACTTCTCGCTCGTCTGGCACTACCGGCGGGTCGGGTCAGAGCTGGCCGTGGCCCGCCTGGCTGAGCTGAAGGATGTCCTGATTGAGCTGACGGCGAACCGGCGGCTCGAAATCCTCGAAGGCAGCAAGGTGCTGGAAGTCCGCAACGCCGGGACGGGCAAGGGCCGCGGGATCGCGCCCTGGCTGCGTCGGCCCGGAGCCGGATTCGTCCTCGCCGCCGGTGACGACCGGACGGACGAGGACCTCTTCGGTGCGCTTCCGGACCGGGCCTGGACCGTCAAGGTCGGCCCTGGTCCCTCCCAGGCTCGTTTCTACGTCGAATCCCCAGCCCGACTCAGGGCTCTCCTTGAAAGGATGGCAAGAGCAACATGACCCGTACCCTCGAGGACTACCGCAGCATCGTCGGCGACCATGTCGTCTCGGAAATCCACCGACGCGCCAGCCGGCTCTACAGCAAGCACGTGCTGCACGTCAACTCCGCCTACCAGGGCGGCGGCGTGGCCGAAATGCTCGCCCCGCTGGTTCACCTGCTCAACGACATCGGCGTGCCCACCGGTTGGCGAATCCTCCACGGCAGCCCGGACTTCTTCATGATAACCAAGAAGTTCCACAACGCGCTCCAGGGCGACCCGGTGAACCTGAGCCCGGTCAAGCAGCGCCTCTATGCCGAGGCCAATGAACGCTTCTCGTTCTTCACTCACATCGACCACGACTGCGTCATCATCCACGACCCCCAGCCTATGCCGATGATCAGCTACTATCGAAAGCGCCAGCCCTGGGTCTGGCGCTGCCATATGGACCTCTCCCATCCCAACCCCGAGCTCTGGTCGTTCCTCAAGCGCTACATCCTCAAGTACGACCGCGTGGTCGTCTCGGACGAATCCTACCACCAGCCTGACTTGCCGATCGAACAGGTGGTCATTCGACCGGCCATCGACCCGCTATCGGCCAAGAACGCCGAGCTGCCAGAGG
Organism: Caldifarciminota bacterium; assembly: GCA_016935295.1. Classification (GTDB taxonomy): domain Bacteria; phylum Hydrothermota; class Tepidihabitantia; order Tepidihabitantales; family Tepidihabitantaceae; genus UBA2258. Next base: position 13,896 of record JAFGRF010000080.1, read on the forward strand.
CGGTCCTGACCAAGGCACTGCGCAAGTTCGAGGTTCCGCTCGACAAGCCGCTCATCACCCAGGTGTCGCGCTTCGACAAGTGGAAGGACCCGCTCGGCGTGATCGAGGCGTTCCGGCTCGTCAAAGACCAGGTCGACTGCCGGCTGGTGCTCTGCGGCAGCATGGCTTCGGACGACCCCGAGGGCCAACTCATCTATGAGCGGGTTCGCCGGCAGGTCAATAGCCAGAACAGCCGGCGCGACATCATCCTGATAGCCGCCGAGAACAGCACGCTCGTCAACGCCCTGCAGCGCAACTCCGCGGTCGTGGTTCAGAAGTCACTGCGCGAAGGCTTCGGCCTCACCGTCACCGAGGCGCTGTGGAAGTCACGCCCGGTCGTCGCCACTCGCGTCGGCGGCATCCCGATTCAGATCGACGACGGCGTCAACGGTTTCCTGGTCGAGCCGGCGGACATTCGTTCGTGCGCCGACCGCATCGTCCGGCTGCTGAAGGACCGCAAGCTGGCCGAGGACCTAGGGCGCAAAGGCCGGGAGAAGGTCCGCGACAACTTCCTCATCACCCGGCTGCTCCTCGACCACCTGCGCCTGTACGAGGAGCTGCTGGGTACCGTCCGGGGCTAGGCCCCCTCGCCGCGCACCGGGACCAGGGCGTCCCGCAGTCGCCGCGCGGTTTCTTCGGGGATGTCTAGCGTCCGCAGCGGGTACGGAATGATGATCCCTTCCCGCTCGAACCGCCGGTGCAGAGCCTTGATGAACTCGTGCTTCAACACGTAGCCGGCCACGAACTCCTTCGCCCGGAGGATGACCGAGAAGTTGATGCTGGAGCTGTCGAACGTGTGGAAGCGGATGAACGGCTCGAAATCCGCGACCGCGCCCTCGACCCGGCGCTGGATTTCTTTCCCGACTTCGATCACGATCTGCTCCACGTGGTCGAGCCGGCTCTCGTAGTGCACCCCGACCTGGACCAGTACCGACATCTCCTGCTCGGGCACGTAGGTATTCTGCACGATGCTCGAAATCAGCCGTTCGTTCGGCACCACCACCGTGTTGTTGCCCAGGAGCCGTACCCGCGTATGGCGCCAGCCGACGTTCACGACGTACCCTTCCTCGCCGGTTTCGAGCTTGACGAAGTCGCCGGTCCGGACGGTCCGGTCCGCAAGGATTACGAGCCCGGAAAAGAAGTTCGCCAGGGGCTTCTGCAGCGCGAGCGCGACCGCCAGCGACCCGACGCCCAGCGAGGCCACCAGCGGTGTTACTGATACGCCTATGGCCTCCAGCAGCACCAGCAGCCCAAGCGTGAACACAAGCCCTCGGGCCATGAACTTGAACACGCCCCGTGAGATGTCGAAGTTGGTCACGCGCGGTTTGAAGAAAAGCAGGAGCTGCACCGCGAGCCGGTCTACCAGTACAAGCGCCGAGACAATCAGCACGGCCTTCACCAGCACGCCCAGCGGCTGGTCTAGTTCCGGCGGCAGCGGCAGAAGCCGGGACAAGACAAGAAGCACGCCGGCCACTATGGCGATGTTCAGCGGCGCATCCAGCACCCGCACCACCACGCCCATAACCGACTCCGGCCGCTTGAGTGCCCACCTCTTGAGGCGCCCCAGTACGATCAACTTGACTAGAAAGAACAGACCAAGCAGCGCGGCCGCTATCACCGGTCCGTATATCCAGGGACTCACGGAATGACCGAACGCGAACACTTGGCCGTTTGTGACTGCGAACATGGATGTCCTCCTTTTGAGTTGCTTTCATATGTAACTAGCGTGATCGTCCGCTGTCAAGGATTCCTGTCTGCTGCGACCGCCTCTTCACGCGGGCAGCAGCGAATCGCGAGTGGGAAAGGGGCAAGGGCGGAGATGAGAGGGCGAGAGACTGAAGACCAGCCGTCGGCCGCCGGCAGTCACGGGCCACTCCCGTGTCTGCCTCCAGATGCTGTCGGCCGCCTACTGCCTACTGCTTATCGTATACTGCCTCCTGTCTGTCTGCTCGCATTTCTCCAAAGCTCCTTGTCTGCGTTCCTGTGCCTATCCGGCCGGGCGGGCCCGACGGGTCAGTAGAAGCTACTCGTCTCCCGGTGTCGTGTCGGCCGGCATCCTGACGATGTAGGGTATGCCCCACGCGGCTGCAACGTACGGCTGCGAGGAATCGGCCCAGAGCGTGCCCCAGCCGATGGCGTCATGGATGCTGGGACGGACGTCCGGTCGTTCATAGGCTTCCATGCCGACGAGCCACTTCCGCTCGAATCTCCAGGTGCTCCTTTTCAGGTAGGGTTCGCGCCACACCCGGGGCGCGCCGGCCCGGCCGTGGTGCAGGAACACCCAGCAGGAGTCGTCGTCGCTCTGTACCGTCACCGTCACGTCCACGGTATCGCCGGGTTCAAACCACGGCAACTCTTCCTTGGTCAGCAGGGTGTCGGCGCTGGACAGGTCGAACGTATCGTGCGAGAGACTGCTTACCGCGTGGATGTTGGTGATGTTGAGGTGATAGGCGGGGTCCTGCGTGGCGGAGACAAGCGGCGACAGCTTCACGATGTGCCACCGGTCGTCGTACTTCTCCAGATAGACCTTGCGGGTCGCGACGTCGGTGAACGGCTTGCGCCAGACACAGATGGGGTTGGTGGTAGTGTCGAAGCAGGTGCGCAGCTCGCCGGTTATCGTCCAGGTAATGGTGGCAAGCGCGGTGCTGTCCGGGCCGCCGGAATCGGCGGGAATCCGGACATCAACCATGCGCTCGACCCCGCGGGCCGGGATGTAGCGGCGGAATCGGACGAAGGGAATGCGCTGGCAACAGACAATGCTTGAGGTCGAATCGGGCTGCTCCAGCGTCGTGTCGTTCGCACCGTAGTTGCCGGCCTGTGCGTCGTCCGTGTAGCCGGATTCGACCAGGAGGCGGGTGATGGATGACTTCTCGCTCTGCAACGGCGCGCAGCCGATGAGGACGGCGGCTGCGGCGAACGCGACCAGGACTCCATACAGGACTGCTCTCTTCATAGGTACCTCCGGGTTTGTGCTGGGGACAGGCCGCCCTTCGGCGGCCGGATTGTGGGAGACTCTACCAAGCGTCGACTCCGGGCGCGCTGCCGGATTCCGCCATGGGTCTGGGCCAATGCCTCCTAGTCGCGCACTGCCGCGCACAGCGAGGCCGCTGCGGATTCGTTCCGCCTGGGCGGTCGCTTGCCGGCCATGGGCTCGTCGGCAAAGCCGTACTCCGCGACGAAGTCGCGGACGCTCGCCTGCGGGCGGAGCTCGGCTCTCTCGGACAGGTCGAGGCGCTCCGGACTGAGTTCGATCGACATACTACATCCTCCTCGTACTGCAGCGACAGGTCTTCTGCGGTCGGCGCCCGACCGGAAACGGCCGGCCGTGCTGCCATTCAACTTCGTGCTACAGATTGTATGTCAGTCAGGAGAGGACCCAATCACACTCTCAGCACATGATAGGCCGCAGAACCCCGACGTCAACGGGTCTGAATCGGCCGACTCAAAGACGGGAAGAGGGACGGGGCTGGGGGACAGGGGCCAGGGACCAGGGACTATGGATTGGTGGCTGACGAGGCTAGATGGCAGGCATGTCCGACAGGGCCAGCCGAGGCCAGGTCAGATGCCAGATGGCAGAAGCTGGCAGTGCGGGACGTCAGACGAAGTCAGATGTCAGAAGCTAGAGGCTAGAAGTCAGAAGTACGGTGCCGATAGGTCGAGGGGTCGAGAGGCCGGAAGCGGTACTGCTACCTGCTACCTTCCTAACTGCTCACTCGCTGCCCCCGGCAGCGCGGCTTGCGGCTTGATGCTGCGACGCTGGTCGCCTGCTTGGAAGCCGAACCGACGTGTCGCCGATACTCTCCTACTTCCTGAGCTGTTCCGGTGCTGTCCAGACCGTGTGGCCGGTCGTATCTCTGAGGGTTATCTTGGGCACGCCGCAGATTGAGTCATCTACCAGCACCATGATACGCGGGTAGCCGGCGGTGTCGCCAAAGGCCATGGCCGGGCCGCGGCCCCCGACGCCGATGCTCGTACCCGGCCTGCCGTTGGCCCGGGCGAAGAACAGCGACGGAC
>JAFGRF010000006.1 GCA_016935295.1 Caldifarciminota bacterium
CGCGGGCAATCAACGGCCTTGGTGTCATCCTGCACACCGGGCTCGGTCGAGCGCCTTTGTCCAAGGCCGCGCAGGATGCGCTCGCTGACGTGGGTGAGCACTTCTCCTGTCTTGAAATCGATATCGAGACCGGCCGGCGCGGCAACCGCTACCGGCACATCGAGCCCCTGCTGTGTGAGCTGACCGGAGCCGAAGCGGCAATGGTCGTGAATAACAACTGCGCAGCCACGATGCTCATTCTCTCGGGGTTGGCCAAAGGCAAAGAAGTGATTGTGTCGCGCGGCCAGCTCATAGAAATCGGCGGCGCGTTCCGGATTCCCGACGTGATGATGCAGAGCGGCTGCAGAATGGTCGAAGTCGGGACTACCAACCGGACTCACCTGCGGGACTACAAGAACGCCATCACGCCGGAGACAGCGCTCCTGCTGCGGGTCCATACCTCCAACTACAGGATTACAGGGTTCACCAAGGAGGTGGGCCTCGACGAACTGGTCGGGCTCGCGCGCGAGGCGGGTGTCCCGATGATGGACGACCTCGGTTCCGGCGCGCTTGTGGACCTGTCCAAGTACGGGCTGCCCAAGGAACCGTTGGTGCAGGATTCGGTCAAGGCCGGGGCGGACGCCATCTGCTTCTCCGGGGACAAGCTGATCTCGGCGTCACAGGCGGGCATCATCGTCGGGAAGAAGAAGCACATCGACCTCCTGAAGAAGCACCCGCTCACCCGCGCCATGCGCTGCGGCAAGCTCACCTACGCCGTGCTGGAGCGGACCCTTGAGCTATTCCTCGATGAAGAGCGGGTGATCAAGGAACACGCGTTGTTCCAGCTACTCCTCAAGTCGCCGGAACAAATGCAGACCGAGGCCGAGGAACTCGTGCGCGAAGTCACGGCGAAAACGGGGACTGTACCGCGCGCTGAGCGCTCCGAGGGACTGTCCCCAGTTTTCGCCCAGTTCACCGTCAAACCCGCCCTCTCCGAAATCGGCGGCGGGTCGCTTGCGACCGAGAGCCTTGAATCACGCGTGGTCGCAATCCGACCGCAGACCATGCACGTGGACGAGCTCGCCCGCCGTATGCGCCTGAACCGGCCGCCGGTCTTCGGCCGGGTCGAGAAGGGCGAGTACGTGCTCGACTTCCGCACCATCCGCCGCGACGAAATCCCCATCATCGTCGCTGCGCTCCTTTCCGCTTTCCAGTAGTAGCCTTCCGCCTCGCATCGCATTGACTGATCCGGAGTGACGCGCTAGCATTTCCTCGATACGAGTGTCTTCGAAAGGAAACATATGAGATTCCTGGCAATCGGTGCAGGAATGCAGGCTCGGGCCGTCGCCTATGACCTTGTCAGACAGCGGGACGTTCGCGAGGTGACAGTGACCGACCTGGACCCGGCCAGACTGCGGCATCTGAAGCGGGCGCTGGGCAGTCGGAAGGTCCGGACGGTTGTTGCAGACGCCGCGGACCGACATCGGATGACCGAGATGATGAGGCGATGCGACGTGGCTGTGAGCTGTGTTCCCTACTTCTTCAACCTCGGGCTGGCGCGGGCCGCGATCGCATCGCGTACGCATTTCTGCGACCTGGGCGGGAACAACGACGTGGTGCGCGCGGAGCTTGCCCTCAGCCCGCAGGCAAAGAAGGCAGGCGTGACCGTTGTCCCCGACTGCGGTCTCGCGCCCGGGATGGTGGGTATCCTGGCTGCGGATGGGTTCTCGCGACTCGACCGGACCAACGAAATCCGTATCCGCGTCGGTGGGCTGCCGCGCAGGCCGAAGCCGCCGTTCAAGTACGCCCTGGTCTTCTCGGCCCACGGACTCATCAATGAGTACGCCGAGCCGTGCCTGGTGCTCGCCAACGGCCGTCCCGAGTGGCGCGAACCGCTGGAGGATATGGAATGGCTGCAGTTTCCCAGGCCGTACGGCAATCTCGAAGCGTTCAACACATCCGGCGGTTCGTCAACCCTGCCCGAGTCGTTCCGCGGCCGGGTGAAGAAGCTGGACTACAAGACCGTCCGCTACATGGGGCACTGTACGCAGATGAGGGTGCTGCGCGACCTGGGTTTCATGTCGCTGCAACCGGAGCTCGTCGCCGGCAAGCGCGTTGTCCCTCGTCAATTCCTGGCTCAGCGGCTGGAAGCCGTGCTGCCGCGGGACACCTATGACGTAGTCCTCCTGCGTATCTACGTACGAGGAGCAAAACGGGCATGCGGCACGACCATCAAGTACGAGATGACAGGCCGCGGCGACAGTAAGTCCGGGTTGACGGCGATGATGCGCGCGACCGGTTTTTCGGCGGCCATCGTCGCCTTGATGCTCGGGCGCGGGCAGGTCGAATGCACGGGTGCATTCACCGGCGAGAACTGCATTCCCACGACCGAGTTCATCCGCGAGCTGCGCCAGCGAGGTCTGCACCTGCGCATCCACATCTACTGACCGACCGAATCACCACGCCAGCGCTCACCTCTGAGAGGAGGGAGAGGGCGTCGCGGGGGCGAGGATTTCGCCGGACCGATTCGGCGGGTTTGACTGTCGTCGGGATACGGCTTATACTGTTGACTCCGTGGCAATTAAGTCTGTCTACCGGCCCGCCGATGAGTTGATGGCGAACGCGGTCCGGGACCTGTTCGAGGAGAACGGAATCCCGGCGATGATACGTTCGTTCCAGATTCCGGCCTATGACGGACTGGCGCGCATGATGCGTCCGGTCTGGGGCGAAGTGCTGGTGGAGGAGGAGAATCTGGCTCGTGCCAGGGAGCTCCTCGACGCTTTTCTCGCCACGGATGCCGGCGACGCCGGCAAGCAGGAGTAGCCCACCGTTGCGGCGGCCGGGCCGCGCAGACGGAATTACGACTGACTATTTGATGTTTGATTAGCAGCGACCGCAGAATGGAGTCTGTCGCATGAAATCGGTTTATCGTTTCGGCAGCGGCCGGGCCGACGGCTCGGCGCAGATGAAGGATTTGCTCGGCGGCAAGGGCGCGAACCTGGCAGAGATGGTTAATCTCGGGCTGCCGGTTCCGGCCGGGTTCACGATTTCCACCACGGTCTGTGTCCACTACATGAAGAACGGCGACTATCCGGCGGACCTCGCCGGCGAGGTGAAGTCGAGCCTCGAGCACATCGAGCAGCAGGCGGGGCGGAAGTTCGGCGACCCCAAAGCGCCGCTGCTCTTGTCGTGTCGTTCGGGCGCGCGGGCGTCGATGCCCGGGATGATGGAGACCGTGCTGAACATCGGGCTCTGCGAGCGCACCCTGCCCGGGCTCGCGGCGATGACCGGAGACGAGCGGTTCGCCTACGACGCCTATCGCCGGCTGCTGACGATGTACGCCGACGTCGTGATGGAGAAGGCCGAGGGCATCGAGCCGAAGGACGGCCAGGGCATCCGCGCCCGGCTCGAGGTATTGATGCGGGAGTTGAAGGAACGGACCGGGCACTCGAGCGACGCGGACCTGACCGCCGCCGACCTGAAGGGGTTGTGCGCCGCGTACAAGGCGCGCATCGCCGAGACGTTCGGCAAGCCTTTCCCCGAGGACCCTCAGGAACAGCTCTGGGGCAGCATCCGCGCCGTATTCCGGAGCTGGAACGGCAAGCGGGCAGTGGCCTATCGGCGTATCGAGAACCTGCCCGACGAATGGGGGACGGCGGTGAACGTGCAGGCGATGGTGTTCGGCAACATGGGCGACACTTCGGCGACCGGCGTGGCGTTCACGCGGAACCCGGCCACCGGCGACGCGCGGTTCTACGGCGAGTGGTTGCGTAACGCTCAGGGCGAGGATGTGGTGGCCGGTATCCGCACGCCCAACCCGCTGAACGCGGCGAGCCGCAACGTGCGCAACGAGGCGATGGAGAGCCTCGAGACGGCGATGCCTGGGCTCTACGCGGAGCTCGACCGTTACCGCGGCATCCTGGAGAAGCATTTCCGCGACATGCAGGACCTTGAGTTCACCATCGAGAACGGCAAGCTGTACATGCTGCAGACCCGGACCGGCAAGCGTACCGGCGTGGCGGCGCTGAACATCGCGATGGACATGCTCGGCGAAGGACTCATCGACGAGCGGACCGTCCTGCTGCGGGTGCAGCCGTCCCAGCTCGACGAGCTGCTCCATCCGATACTCGACCCGGCGGCTGAGAGGGATGCGTCGTTGCTGGGCGAGGGCCTGCCGGCGGGTCCGGGCGGCGCGACCGGCCGCGTGGTCTTTACGGCGGCCGACGCGATTGCCTGGTCGCGGCGCGAGAAGGCGGACCCGGTTATCCTCGTGCGCGAGGAAACCTCGCCCGAGGACATCGACGGGATGCGTTCCGCGGCCGGCATCCTGACCGCGCGCGGCGGGATGACCTCCCACGCTGCGCTGGTGGCGCGTGGCTGGGGCAAGTGCTGTATCGTCGGCGCCAAAGACACGAAGGTCGACGCGGCGGCAAAGAAGCTCACAATCCACGGCAGTGTCTTCGCCGAGGGCGACTGGCTGACACTCAACGGGACCAGGGGCAGGGTCTATGCGGGCAAGGTGGCGATGATGGACGCGACCGAGCAGCCGCGGTTCCAGCAGTTCATGGACCTGGCCGACAAGTACCGCAAGATGGTCGTCCGCACGAACGCCGAAACGCCGGGCGACGCGGCGCTGGCGCGGCGGCTGGGCGCGGGCGGCATCGGGCTGTTCCGCACCGAGCACATGTTCTACGGCAAGGGCAGCGACGTACCGCTCTTCCTGCTGCGCAAGATGATTCTGTCGCGGACCACGAAAGAGCGGCGGGCCGCGCTCGACGAGCTGTTCGTCCACGTCAAGGCCGTGGTCAAGGGCACGCTCGAGGCGATGGACGGGCTGCCCGTGACCATCCGGCTGCTCGACCCGCCCCTGCATGAGTTCGTGCCAAAGGCAGCGGACAAGCAGGCGGCGCTGGCCAAGTCGCTGGGCGTGACGGTCGAGGACGTGCGCAAGCGCGGCGAGGACCTGCACGAGTCGAACCCGATGATGGGCCACCGCGGCGTCCGTCTCGGCATCACCTATCCCGAGGTGACCGAGATGCAGGCAAGGGCAATATTCGAGGCCGCGGCCGAGTTGCTGGCCGCGAAGAAACAGCCTGTGCCGGAGATAATGGTGCCGGTGACCTGTGAAGTCAAAGAACTCGAACACCAGAACGCCATCATCGCGCGGGTGCACGGGGAGGTCTGCCGGAAGGCCGGTCTGTCTAAGATACCGCACATGGTCGGCACAATGATCGAGATACCGCGCGCGGCCCTGCTGGCCGACGAGATGGCGCGCGCGGCCGAGTTCTTCTCGTTCGGAACCAACGACCTGACCCAGATGACCTTCGGTTTCAGCCGCGACGACGCGGCCGCGTTCCTGCCCGAGTACCTGGGGAAACGGCTGCTGAAGGCCGACCCGTTCCAGACCATCGACCAGACTTCCGTCGGCAAGCTCATCGAGATGGCGGTCAAGCGGGGCCGCGCGACCCGGCCCGATCTTGAGGTCGGCATCTGCGGGGAGCACGGCGGGGACCCGGAATCGGTGAAGTTCTGCTATCGTGTCGGGATGGACTACGTGAGTTGCTCTCCCTTCCGCGTGCCGATTGCGCGACTGGCAGCGGCCCAGGCCGCCATCGAGGACGAGGCGGACTCCAGCATAGAGAAACGGAGCTAGAAGATGAACAACGAGCTACAGAAGCGGCTTGGCGAGGTTCTTAGCCGGCATGCTGACGTCAAGGTCAACCCGGACCGGAAGACGATGATTGCGGACGCGGTGGAGCGGCGTGAGGCGATGGTCGCGGCCTGCGGCTGCCTGGCGACGTGGACCCCGCCGGAATCCACCGGCCGCAGTCCGCAGGACACGGTTATCGTGCGCCGCCCCGAGTCCGAGAAGAACGTCGACTGGGATTCACCGAACAACTTGCCGCTGGCCCCGGATACGTTCGACATGGTCTTCGCCGACGCCTTGGCCGCACTGGGGGCGAAGCCGCGGCTGTACGCCGTTGACCGCGTGCTCGGTGCAGACCCGAGCCACGCGCTGCCGGTACGGGTGGTGAGTGATCAGGCCCTGACGGCGCTCTTCTCCGACAACATGTTCCGGCCCGTGCCGTCCGACATCGGCAAGTCCCGTTTTGCTTCTCGTCCCTTCACGCTGGTCGTTTTGCCTTACGACAAGCTCGACCCGGCCAGGTACGAAGGCCGGCTGCGGAAGATGCCGAAGACGGGCAAGACCTCGGACATGGTCATCGCAATGGACATGGACCGTCACATCGGCGTGGTCTATGGTTCGGCCTACGGCGGCAGCGTCAAGAAGTTGATGTTTACGGTGATGAACTACCTGCTGCCGCTTGAGGGAATCCTGTCGCTTCACTGCTCGGCTAACGAGGGGAAGAACGGCGACGTTGCCCTGCTGCTCGGGCTCTCCGGCACGGGCAAGACGACTCTCTCGGCCGACCCGCGACGGGCCTTGCTCGGGGACGACGAGCACTCCTGGGGCGAGGACGGCGTGGCCAACTTTGAGAACGGCTGCTACGCCAAGCTTGTCAACTTGAGCCCGGTAAAAGAGCCGGATATCTACAAAGCCTGCTTCCACGAGGCGCCATACCTCGAGCACGGGGCGATTGTCGAGA